>NC_014148.1:2860000-3040000 GCF_000092105.1 Planctopirus limnophila DSM 3776
TGCGGGAACCTGATCACAACTCAGCAACTTCATGAATCACTATCAAGAGTGCTGGTATTGTCATTTACTATAGTGCAGCCCAATCGTTCATTTTGCAAGCCTATCTGGCTACTGAATGAATAGCCCATGGCTTTTAGAAGATTTTCCGGTTTATCTAACGACTACTTGCTGCTGCCAATCAACAAACATCCGACTTAGCCAGCTGAATCGAGTCCTTTGCTCCAGCTTAAGTACCACGACTACAAAAACACTTGAATAAACTATAGACACACAGAATTACTGTTCACAACAACCCTGTTGGCGAAAAGCGTAGTAGAGTTTGACTATTCAACTCGCTTTCAAGCATTCAACTGAATTTTTTAGCAGTCTGACCCGGCTTCTCTCCCCCTATCAGGGAAACAAATGTCTGATATTTACACTAAGCAGATCAGCTGTGTTTTGGCCGAATTTACCAGTAAGCCTGCGCGATAAAAACTTGCGGCATACCCAGTAACCTCAAGAAAGATGGGAATGCCAGGCTCTCAACAACCCATTTTCAGGCGGAGAACTTCAAAGCACGAGAGGGTCATGTACAGCCTTGCAGATACAGAAACTGCCTGGGAACGGGCACATCACCATCTCAAGAGACAGGTTCCCCACGTTAACCCAGCTCCAAAACCGCAGATCAACAGCAGTTCACCCCGCTGCAGGCGTCCGCTGGCAATCACTTCAGCCAGGGCAATAGGTATTGAGCCAGCCGATGTATTTCCGTACTTATCAAGATTGTTATAAATACGATCCTGCTGGATCCCCAGATCTTCAGCAACATGATTGATAATGCGCAGGTTGGCCTGATGGAGAATAAACATGGAAACCTGCTCAATGGAAACCTGAGCTTGTTCCAGTGTAACAAGGATACTGTTACAGACGGCTTTCACGGCCCATTTGAAAACATTCCTGCCGTCCATCTGCAGATAGGTTTTCCCTTCACGAAGATCAGACTCCGTGAAGGGGTGGAGTGTCCCGCCAGCAGGCCGATCCAGAAGACTCGCCCCGGAGCCATCCGAACCGAGCTGATATCGCACCAGACCTTGCTTTTCGTCGCCCCGGCCCAGGACAACAGCACCAGCGCCATCTCCAAACAACGGTGCCACCTTAGGATCCCGCGGATTGACAATGCGGCTGTTGCAATCCCCGCCAATCACAAGAGCTCGCCGACTATTTCCAGTAACAATAAACTGAGCTGCCGTTGCTAACGCATAAGTAAATCCTGAACAGGCCGCCGCCAGATCCATGGCTGGAGCTTCAATACCCAGATGGGCCTGCACGAGATTGGCTGTCGATGGGCAGAGATGATCAGGTGTGAAAGTCCCAATAACGACCAGATCCACTTCGTCGGCTGTGATTCCCGCATCGGCCATTGCCCGCTGTGCGGCCACAATGCACAGGTGGCTGGTGGCCTGCCCTTCAGCCACATAACGACGCGAGAGAATTCCAGTTCGCTGTTCAATCCACTCGGGATCAATGCCACAACGCTCCTGAAGCTCGGCATTGGTTACGACCTGATCGGGAACATACGCCCCGACACCCAGGATCTGAAAACCCAAAAGCTGTGATGTCCGCGTTGGCCATTGAGGGTCTGCAGTTCTCACGGGCTTCTTCACAACTTCGCCACCGGGTGCTGGTTCACCATGGGAAACTGACTGAAGATGACCGTTGGTTTTCTGAGAACTCGGACTGGTCTCATATGAGGATGTGATCTCAGATGATGTCGACTCGACAATTTTTTCTATCACTTGAGCCTCTTCGGCAATTCGGTGCGTCTCTGCCATTTGCAGAAGATCCAGCGGCAGACCTTCGGGCATCATCGACTCTCGAATCTTTTGTCCGATCGATGCATCATGCATATCGAGAATCCAGAACACTCGAATCATCGACACATCGTGAACACCCGGTGCCAGACAAAAAAGGTGTCGACGCTTTCAATGATCTGTGTCAACCAATATGGAAAACTTAACTCCGTTGCATGCTACCGCTTACGCACTTTGAATTCTAGCCAACATATCGGGACCTGATGGACTTCCCGACGAATTTTCACGGGTCCACGAATTGCCATTTTCGCTGTAGGAAACTCATGTCCAGCCATCGCATTGCCCTGAAGGGCCCATGGGACTATCTGTGGACCAGTTTGACGAAAAACCAGCAATTTCAAGGCTCTGCAAAGATGCCTGTCGAATACACCCGCCTCCATGGAGACGAAGCTGGTGAAGTGCAGTATTCCCGAAGCTTCCATTACCCCCGGATTCAAACCCAGCCCAAGGCTCAACAAGACCTCATCAATGCTCCAGCAGCTAGCTTGGTATTTGTCGAGTTCTCTGGAATGCGCGGAACGGGGAGTGTTGAGTTCAATTCCGAGCTTGTCGGCACTTTCAACGAAACGAGTGAACAGCATTCATTCCTGCTCCCTCAACCACAGAACATTTTCTCGAAGCTGAGAGTGTTGATTTCCGTCAACGAAGAACTGCTGACTCAGAAACTTCCTGCCGGGCTCTTTAGCCCTGTTTATCTGCGAATCGAAGAATGACCTTTCTCTCCACTGCGAGATGACGAGAGATTCGATAGCAATCATCTCTATTGCCCACCTGATCCATCGCAGGCAATGACTCGACTCAGCAGAGTCTCATGCAGCCCGGCGTGGAGCAGCAGCCTGATAGGCAATCTCGAATAGCGAAGGAATTTCAACTGAACTTGATCGACGAGCTTTAATTCTCGCTCCAAATCGATAAACCACCAGTGGCTCCAGCTCAAGTTCGCCGGCAGTCGTGTCCTCCATCTCAATGCAAGGCACATGATCAAACGGCGGTGAAAACACCAAATGAAAGAGAGACTCCCTCGCTCCCTGCTCAAACTCAATCCGCAAGTGCCCTTCCTGAACTTCGCGATCATCGTACACAAAGCGGACAACATGACTCACAGAATCGTCGGGAGTCGTTGTCTCGTCATCATTTTTTGGCAGATCATCTTCTGCGGAATCTGGCCAGAGACTTCCGACCAGGCTTCTCTCGATCTCATACGGATGAGCATCTGCTGGCGGATGAGCCTCATAAGCGGCCTGAGCCAATTGTTTATCAAACGCTGGCAAAAGACCTTGAGTAACCACCTCTGAGGAAGCCGGTGCAGATTTATCCAGCTGGTCTTTAACCAGATTCATGTTTGCATAGTAAACAGAAGAAGCCAGCGACTGGCCGAGAAACGCAATCAGTATCAGCCCTGCCAACACGCCGGCAAAAAAAGGGGAGCCCGAACTGATAGCGAAGCTCAACCAGCAGGCCGCATTGAAACCACCAGCCGCGACCAGCATCCAACTTTGATATGCGACTTCTGAGTCAACACGCCGGGTGATGGTCAGCACCAGCCAGATCAGCAGGCAGATTCCGGCCAGAAGCGACGCGATCACCGGAAATCGATCAGCAGATATCGCAAAGACGCTGACACTGATTACGGTGCTTAATGCTGCAAGAAAGACCTGCATGACAGGCCTCGATCGATGCATCAATTGAAACAGGCCATCCATGGCAACTATTCCGGCATTCACTCTCAAGCAGAAAACCCCGGCTTTGCTCGCACAAGGCCGGGGTGGTGATCATTTCATTAAGCAATATGGCCGACTGGCGGTAAGGTCGATCCCAGCCCCGCCTGCTCTCGGAGTTTCAAGGCTTTATCTGTGGCTTCCCATGTGAAGCCCGGTTCATTACGACCAAAATGGCCACCAGCGGCTGTTCGCTGATAGATTGGTTGACGCAATTGCAACGACTCAATGATTCCCAGCGGAGTCATCTTGAAGTTTTCGCGAACCAGCTCGGCAATCTTGCCTTCAGCAATCAGGGCAGTACCGTTGGTGTTGATTCGCACGCTGACGGGATCGGCCACACCAATCGCGTAAGCCAGTTGCAACTCACATTCCTTAGCCAGACCAGCTGCTACAATATTCTTGGCAATGTAGCGAGCCATGTAAGCGGCAGAGCGATCCACCTTCGTGGGATCCTTGCCACTGAAGGCTCCACCACCATGACGACCCCAACCACCGTAAGTATCGACGATAATCTTGCGGCCTGTCAGTCCGGAATCACCATGTGGCCCACCGATTACGAATCGACCAGTCGGATTAATGTGATACTTGGTGGATGGCTTAAGCAGGGATGTCGGGACAGATTTCCCGATCACAGCCGAACGCACAAACTCAGAAATCTCATCTTGCGAAACATGTTCGGCATGTTGTGTCGAAACCACAATTGCCGAGATCCCGACCGCATTGTTCTTGGCATCGTATTCGACAGTGACCTGACTCTTGCTGTCTGGCCTTAACCAGTTGACTTCACCTCTCTGGCGAGCTTCGGTCAAGCGATTGATAATTCGGTGAGAGAGTGCAATCGGCAGAGGCATGAGTTCTGGTGTCTGATCACAGGCATACCCGAACATTAACCCTTGATCGCCGGCACCATCGCGGTCGACACCCATCGCAATATCTGCACTCTGGCTATGCAGCTTGACCAGCACTTCGCAGGTTGCGGCATTAAAGCCGATGTCGTCACTGGTGTAGCCAATCTGCCGAATGGCTTCGCGGGCGACCTTTTCGTAATCGACCTGAGCATTGGCAGTAATTTCACCAGCCAGACATACAAAATCTGTGGTGCATAACGTTTCACAGGCAACACGAGCTCGAGGATCCTGGGCTAACAATGCATCGAGGACAGCATCCGAAACCTGGTCAGATACCTTATCAGGATGCCCCATACTGACTGATTCGCTCGTAAACAGAAACGTCGACATGCCAAACTCCAAAATCCCACCGCATGGAAAGCCTTGCAGGCCACTTCGAAACGTTTGCGATTCTAGGCATTCGGTTGAATCGTCACAACCTAATCTCCGTTTTCAACCAGATCTCGACTGAAAAGCCATTTGAAATGTCACGCATTCCCGCAGACTTCCGCACAGTCTGAAATGTTAACCACCCCCTCTGAAACGAGATATGGCGACGATTTTTGATGTTGACATGTTTTGTGTCACTTTTTAGAAGCACTACTCCGCAAAATCTCTTCGCACCTCCGCTCGATCCTTTTTCCCCCACGATATCTGCTTTCTACAAGCACTGATTCGCCTCTCAACCAAATCCTTTCCCTTCAAAGCCTTTTTCCTCGGCAGTCTGACACTAACTGCTCAGTAACCATTTTCTCTGCCATTCATCTCACCTGCCACAATTCCCTACCCCGCTTCAATCCACTTCGATGTCTCTGCGAGATGGCCTGTCCGCTGGGCGATATCTCACACAATTGCTGACGATTACTGCCATCTTCTCGATTTGATCGTTTTGATCGCTGGCTCCCCTCCTCAAAATTACATCCCTCGATCTCAGGACAAAACTTACCGTGAACTGGCATTGCTCATACCGGCTCTGTGGGGTCTTTCTGCTGGGAATGACTTCCCTGCTGATCCCCGTTTTTGCCGGTTGTGTGCTGGTGCCAGGACTTACACAAGAGGCACATCAGCTTCTCAAAAAACAATCGATATCGAGTACGAATCCACTCCCTCCAATCAACGCGCCCGCGAACTCGATTCAACTGGAAATCCTATTTGTCGAACGCCCGGCCTCAGACCCGACTGTCAGTGAGCAACTCTGGCGGGAAATTGATGAAGTCGGTGCGGCAGCACCCGGCTTAAGGCAGTTGATGCAACAGAACGGGCTGCGGATTGGCACTGTCGGTGCCTCGCCTCCTCCGATGCTGCAAGCACTGCTGGGAATGTCGCGGCAGATCGAAGATGAGTATTCACTCAGTCAATGCGTTCGCAGAAAAGTGGTCGTTCAATCGGGTGCCACCACTGATATTGATGTCAAATCATGGCTGGATCCTATGGAAGTCAGCCTGAATGAAAACGGAAAAACGACCTCAAAAACCTTTGAGCAACTTCAGTGTGTCCTGAAGCTGCGCCCACATCGACTGCAGGATGGCTGGGTTCGCCTCGATTTCATCCCAGAACTCCACCACGGGCAGGAGCAGATGCGACACACACCGACAGATGCCGGTTGGGAACTTCGGGGCGGAAAACTGGTCGAAACCTGTTATGCACAGAAGTTTTCTGTCACCCTCAATACGGGTGAAATGGCCGTCGCCTCCTGCACTAATGCTGCAGAAACCAATTTGGGGGGCAACTTCTTTGGCCAGCCTAAACAACTGCAACCCAAGCAGAAGGTTCTTGTGGTACGTTTTGCCGGCATGCACAAGCCAGAGACGCTCCCTTAAAGAGGAGGATGCAGCAAAAGGCGAGCACGAAGTGCTGCAAATCGCTCATCATAAAGCAGTTTCTTTGTTGCCAGCCGCAATCCTTTGCCTGAGTTTTTCCTCAGAGACCTGAGGGATCGCGGAGATGAGACGCCGGGTGTACTCATCCCGCGGATCAGCGTAGATCAGTTCGGACGGGCCGTACTCCACAAGACGCCCTTGATTCATGACGGCAATCATATCCGACATGAACTTCACCACACTGAGATCGTGACTGATGAAGATATAAGTCAGCCCGCGTTTTTCCTGCAGATCTTTCAACAAATTGAGCACCTGCGCCTGAACCGAGACATCCAGTGCCGACACCGACTCATCGCAAATTATAAATTCCGGCTCCACAGCCAGTGCCCGGGCAATACAAATCCGTTGCCTTTGACCACCGGAGAATTCGTGCGGATACCTGGGCAGATGTTCTTCTTTGAGACCCACCTCGACAAGCAATTGTGCTGCCATGTCGCGGCGGTCATTTTTGTTGGCACCAAGCTGATGCACAGCCATCGCTTCCGTCAAATGCGCCTCGACAGTCATGCGAGGATTCAGCGATGCGTAAGGATCTTGAAAGACAATCTGCAGTTTGCGGCGATGATGTCTTAAATTTCGCTCCGATAACTGGCTCCACGGGATTCCGTTAAAGTCAAACTCTCCACCCGTGAATGAAATCAGCCGCATCAGGGCTCTTCCCGTCGTGGTTTTTCCGCAGCCTGATTCTCCAACAAGCCCCAATGTCTGGCCTCGATACACATTAAAGCTGATTCCATCCACAGCTTTAATATGCCCAGTGACTCGACGCAGGAAACCAGTGCGTACAGGGTAATAGACCTGTAGATCACGTACCGATAATAGAGGCTTGGTTCCTTCCGGAATGAATCGGGTCTCAGGAATCGCCGAGACATCGTAGCCTAACGAAATCACTTCGGATCTGGGAGAAAACAAGCGATCCCGGGCATTCTTCTCCGCCAGCACCAATCGTTCGCTGTTGGCATGCTTCTCCACGATTGTGTACTCACCAGTCGCCTGGTTTTCCACGACGTCCATAAAGTCCGCTACTGTGTTCAACCGCTTCTTTTGTGACTCAAGCGTCGGGCGGCAGGCAAGCAATCCTCGGGTGTAAGGATGCTGCGGATTCGTGAAGATCTTTTCAATGGGCCCCTGCTCGACCAGTTTCCCTCGATACATGACGGCAACATCATCCGCAATTTCTGCAATCACACCCAGGTCATGAGTAATGAATAACACAGACATTTGCCGTGTCTGCTGCAATTTTCGAATCAACCCCAGTATCTGTGCCTGGATCGTGACATCAAGCGCCGTCGTGGGTTCATCGGCAATCAGCAGCTGGGGATTACAAGCCAGCGCCATGGCAATCATCACACGCTGTTTCTGGCCACCAGACATCTCGTGAGGATAGCTGTGAATTCGCTCACCTGGATTGGGAATTCCCACTTCATGAAAAAGCTCGATCACTCGCTGCATGACATTCTTTTTGGTGGCCTGCTTGTGAAGTAACAATACTTCGGCGACCTGACTTCCGACCTTATACACCGGGTTCAGCGATGTCCCCGGCTCCTGAAAAATCATACTGATGTCATGGCCGCGCAGTTCCTGCA
Organism: Planctopirus limnophila DSM 3776; assembly: GCF_000092105.1. NCBI lineage: Bacteria > Pseudomonadati > Planctomycetota > Planctomycetia > Planctomycetales > Planctomycetaceae > Planctopirus > Planctopirus limnophila. The sequence continues at coordinate 2,867,925 of NC_014148.1, forward strand.
TCTGCCGCGAGGGTAATCTCACCAGATCTTTGCCAAGAAATGTAATCGTGCCCTCGGCAATCCTGGCGCTGCTTTCTGGTAACAGCCGCATGATGGAGAGCGAAGTAACTGACTTGCCTGAACCAGATTCTCCCACGAGTCCGAGAATTCGCCCTTTTCCGATATTCAGTGTCAAACCATTCACTGCGGTAAAGTAGCCGTTCTCCGTACGGAACTGCGTCACAAGGTGATCGATTTTCAACACTGCCGATGTCGTCTCAATCAATTCCGGTTGCTCCTGCCGTTTTCGGTGGGATGACGCTTCTCGCGACAGCTCAATATGAAAGCACGTCCAGTGCCTTCTCGTCGTCAGCCTGCTAGACTGAATGAGTTCGATTGTATTGTGTCAAAGTGGACGGGCTATTCCCAATCCCGTTTCAAAGAACTTGATTCGGGAAATGCCAGATTTTCCAGTCAAAAGAAAATTGTCCTCAGAGACCACCCTGTGCTTTTGACTTGCTGGCTGCCTCAATCGAAGATAAATTATAGACAGAACGGTGCAACTGTTCTGCGTGGTGGTTTTAGCTCAGCTGGTTAGAGCGCCAGATTGTGGTTCTGGAGGTCGCCGGTTCGATCCCGGTAAGCCACCCCTCGAAGCCCTTGTCATGAACATTATGACAAGGGCTTTTGTCTGCCATAACCCTCGAACATGCCTTAACCCTTAAACATGTCTCTTCAGAACGATATTCGCCACCATGAAGTGGGGCTTTCTCAATATCCATAAACCACTGCGAATGACCTCACGCGATGTGGTCAGCAAAATCGAACGTGCTGTTCGCCCCCTGAAGGTCGGGCATGCTGGAACTCTCGATCCACTCGCAGAAGGTGTTCTGGTCATTGGAATCGGCCCGGCAACTCGTCTGACGGAACACGTTCAGGCGTTGCCCAAAGGATATTCTGCCACCTTCCATCTCGGGCAAACCACCGAAACAGACGATGCCGAGGGACAACTCTCGACCCAGGTCGATACGCAACATCTCACTCGCGAATTGATCGAACAGGAACTCACTCATTTTTGTGGCCAGATTCAGCAGATTCCCCCTCGCTTCAGTGCCGTCCATGTGGCGGGGAAAAGAGCTTATGACCTGGCCCGATCTGGGCAGGATTTTGAGCTGACGCCTAAAACGGTTGAGGTTCATCAACTCGCGTTGACAAAGTACGCCAACCCGGACATCGAATTGCAGATCGAATGTGGCAGTGGCACTTACATTCGATCCCTGGCAAGAGATCTCGGGGAGAAACTTCAGTGCGGAGCCTATATGTCCGCACTGACACGCACACATATTGGACCATTTCACCTCGATAGCGCACTGCGGCTCGACAGCCTGCCGAATGGCTTCAGCCTGGCTGATCTCCAGCCGCTGTTGCTCCACCCCATGCTGGCATTTACTGAATCTCAGCGCTGGGTGGCCACGCGCCAGGCCGTCGTAGATCTGCAGCATGGCAAAAACATCTCAGGTGATGCTTTGCAGGCCCTGCACTCAACGGCAGAGAGTCAACCAGAGATTCCTGCCCATGTCTGCATCCTGAATGAAGACCGGGAAGTGATTGCGGTCGCCGAGTTTTGCCCGCAGACGAAACTTCTTCGTCCGCGCATCGGCATCCCCAAACATTTCCTGGAGGCACACTCCTGCTGATGGATCGCATCAACAAAGTGATGTCTTCGTTGGGATCAGTCAAATTCTTCGCGTTGCGGCATTGAAGAATGTGAGGGAATCGAATGCCAAAAGCCCAAGGATATCCTTATCTCAACACGCTGGATTCGGGTGGTTGCTGACTCAGGCGACGGGGTGCCGCTTCCGGTAACTCCGTCGTTGGCCCCCAGGTGGCGGCGTTGGCAGGACGCGGCTTGAAGGGCACAAACAATCGTTTCTCTCCATTGGCAGGCGCTGGGGATGCAGGATCGTCCCTCGTCTGCCGAGGAGTTTCCGCGATGTTTCTCGAGTTCCTGGTGACAGGGATTTTGAGTGTCATTCCGGTACGCACGCCATGAGCATCCCGCAACTGGTCTCGATTGGCATCAAAGATTTCCAGATAACGACTTTCGCGTCCCAGGTATTTTTGTGAGAGCGACGATAATGTTTCACCCTTTTTGACGACATGAGTCACCATCGTGACGGCCTCAGAATCTGAGCTGCCAGCATCTCCCGGACGATAACCACTTGATCGTTGATAACGATCCATTCCCGTTGGATTGGCAGGCGACATATCGCCAGTGGCCTCAGTCAGTCCACGTTGGTCCTGGCGTTCGCTTCGAAAGCCTTGAGTTCCATTAGCTGATGGTGAACTACCGGTCTGTTTTGGCGCAACGGACTCCACTTCCAGCACATCATCAGGCCAGGGAATAGCCGGCAAATCCTGAGTCGTTTCGTCAGACGGACGGTTCATTGCCTGCTTAGGATTGTCGGTCGGCGCTACCGGTGCCTCGATCTTGCCAGACGCAGATCCTTCCCACGGATCATTTAACGGTGGAATGATGAGTGTATCATTGACGGGACGGGCGACCGTCCGGTCTGAAGCGCGGCTGGAATCTCCCAGGTAAGGCCTGAAGTTCTTCTCGGCAATCACAGCATCCAGTTCAACAACGTCGGAGATCACGGGAACTCCATCCATTGTTGAGCGTTCGTTTCGAAAGAAAAATGCCGCCACTGCTCCGATCAGCAGGACACCCAGGGCGAGACCGATTTTCTGGTCACGATGCACGATCGTCTCCGATATTCTTGAGGGAATATCAGAAACTTGCCCTCAAAACTGAGGCGAGCAGGTTCCGAGTGCCTTGGATTCGGCAAGAAGTGCAAGTCCGGCGAAACATGAATCGATTTTACGGACGAATCCGAAAGATCTGTTCAGAGAAACTCTTCCGTCCTGGTAAAGCTTGAGCAGCCATGTCGCCGCTCTTCCCTGTCAGGGCACGTGATCAGCGCATTTGGCAGCGATTCAATCTGCCGCCACTTTTCCTGCCGTGGCTTCGAGTACAGCCGCTGGCCGAGTGATGGGTTTCAGCACAATCATGCCTAATGGTGGCAATGTCACCTGAATAAACTGGCCATGCCCATGAAGTTGTCCGATTTCGCTGTAGACACCACCCGAGTTCCCTACATTCGAACCCCCGTAGTTACTGGAGTCTGTGTTGAGGACTTCCTTGTAGAAGCCAGCTAACGGGACACCCACTTTGTAGTTGTGCCGGGGAATGGGTGTGAGATTCATCATGACAACCAGCAGATTCTCGGGATGACTGCCGTAGCGCACCCAGGAATAAACGCTGTTCTGATAATCATCAGCGCTGATCCATGAGAAGCCCTCTGCATCGCAATCGCCATAATGTAATGCCGATTCGGATCGATAGAGCTGATTCAAATCCGCAATAAGTTTCTGGATGCCGTGATGAAACTGGAATTTGGTCAGTTCCCAATCGAGTTGAGCATCATGATTCCATTCGGTCCACTGGGCGATTTCACCACCCATGAAGAGCAGTTTCTTGCCTGGTGTGGTGAACTGATAGCCATAAAGAACTCTCAGATTGGCAAACTGCTGCCAATGATCTCCGGGCATCTGACTGATTAACGAGCGTTTGCCGTGCACCACTTCATCATGTGAGAGTGGCAGCATGAAGTTCTCAGTAAAGGCATACACCATCCGGAATGAGAGTTCGTTCTGATGATGCCGGCGATAAATGGGATCTCTGCGGAAATACCGCAAAGTATCGTTCATCCAGCCCATATCCCATTTGAAGCCGAAACCTAACCCCCCTGTATAAACAGGGCGGGAAACACCACCCCACGACGTCGACTCTTCAGCCACCATCAGGACGCCAGGAAAATCCTGGTGGATAACAACGTTCAAATCTTTCAAAAACTGAATGGCTTCCAGATTCTCACGCCCGCCGAACATGTTCGGCATCCACTCTCCGGCTTTTCGCGAGTAATCGAGATACAGCATAGAGGCCACGGCATCGACCCGCAGGCCATCCACATGGTAGACGTCCATCCAGAATCGGGCACTGGAGAGCAGAAAATCAGCCACTTCCGTGCGACCATAATTGAAAATCAGAGTGCCCCAGTCGGGATGAAATCCTTTGCGGGGGTCAGCATGTTCATAAAGGGCGGTCCCGTCAAAATTTCCGAGCGAGTGTGCATCGGTCGGAAAATGAGCGGGGACCCAGTCCATGAGTACACCAATGCCGTGCTCATGACAGTAATCGACGAAGAACATGAAGTCGTGAGGCGTTCCAAATCGACTGGTCGGCGCAAAATAACCCGTGGTCTGATAGCCCCATGAGCCATCAAAAGGATGCTCCGTCACTGGCAGCAACTGCAGATGGGTAAAACCCAATGGCTTGACGTATTCGACGAGTTGCACGGCCAGTTCACGATAATTGAAATACCGTCGCCCATCCGTTGGCCTCCGCCACGATCCCAGATGGATCTCGTAAACCGAGATGGGCTGCTCATAAATATTCTTCATTTCCCGCTGACGAATCCACTTTTCGTCATTCCAACGAAAGCCCGAAAGATCGGAAACGACAGATGCAGTCCGTGGTGGTAACTCGGCTGCAAAGGCATAGGGATCAGACTTTTCGAGTCTCAAGCCGGAGGCCGTCTTCAGGCTGTATTTGTAAATATCTCCGGGCTTGATCCCGGGAATAAAGCCCCGCCACACGCCATCATCACTGGATTGCAACCAGTTCTGCCCATGACTCCAGAAATTCAGATCAGCGATCACGCTGACTTCGCGGGCATTCGGTGCCCAAACAGCAAAATGAGTCCCTAAAACCCCATCACGAATTTCCGGATGAGCGCCCAAATGCTTGTAATTCTGTGCGTACATGAGGTTCCGTCAGTTATAAGTCGGCCACGTTAGAGGCGGCTTGTTCACTCTCCATCAGGCAGCACGGTATTCAACGATCAACTCGTTTCGCCACCATGATTCAAGTTCACAGGCCATGAAATCATCTCATCAAAAAACCGCATACTTCGATGACGCAAGGTCTTATGTCAAGAATGCTGGGACTTTGAGGCACCTGTCTAGTTTGCATGAGCATCTAGCCTAGGGGAATCAGCAGTTTGGGAAAAGGAAGTTTTAGGGGGGAATCGGTCAGTTTCGCCTTAACTTTTTTTGCCCAGTCTACCTGACCATTCCATGACCTGAACGATTCTTTCGATTCTTTCAGTCAGGAGAGCCTTCCTGTGGTGGAAAAGTTACCCGGTGCTTTCCTCAGGATTTTTGTCATTTTTCCTAAAGCGAGCAGAAACAGGCCGCCTGTTGAAAATACCCGGTCATATTTGATCTGACATTGCACAGTGAAAACGATGTGCTGGGAAATCGATGATTCGGAAACATTCCACCTGAATATTGATGAATCCTCTCTTCGGACACTTACTCCCAGCGAATGACTATTGCCCTCGACGTGAGGATCCGCTCTTCAATTTTGCCTGCTCATTTGAGATCTGGTGTTTATGGCTACGGCCCCAGCACATCAACGAACGCGACATATGGTGCTGATTTTCGGCCCATTCGCGATCATCGGGTGCTGCTTCTGGCTGACCAGACCTCCGGCCCTCTCGCATGAGACATCTGCCTGGCAAAACCATCCGTCAACACTGGCAGCTTCGCCAGCCTCATCCGGATGGTGGCAGCCAGTCTCCAGTTTGTTCAACAGGGATCACAACGCCGAAAAACTCGATAAGGAGTCCCCGCCCCAGGAAGAAATCACCAAAGACGTACAGGAAGCTGCCAATCAACTGCGCATTGAATTAGGTACCGACTTTCAAATCCTCGCTCGAGCCCCTTTTGTCCTGGCGAGCGATAGTTCCATGGAAGATCTGCAGTGGATCTATGCGAATGTCCTGCTTCCGAGCCACCATGCCCTTTCCGTCAGCTATTTTGACGCACCAGTCAACAAACCCATCAAAATCATTCTGGTGAAATCGGCGGCACGCTGGAATTCACTCCGTCCTCGCTGGCCAGGATTCAGACCTGTCGAATACGCAGGTTTTTATTCGCGAGATGATCACTGTATCGCCATCAATCTGGAAACCGGGATCGGTTCATTAGCTCATGAACTGACGCATGCACTGATTCATAGTGATTTTGAAAACTGTCCTGAGTGGTTTGATGAAGGCCTCGCTTCATTGCACGAAGAATGTGAATTCAACGAGACAGGCACAGCACTCAAAGGTCTGCCTAACTGGAGATATCAACATTTCCGCGAAGCACTCCATCGGTCAAAGGCTCCTGCGCTGAAAACATTGATCAGCCAGCCGTTTGCCGCGTCGAATTCTCCAGCCACCGAATATGCCCACTCGAGGCTGTTCTGCATTTACCTGCAGCAACAGGGAGTACTGGAATCGTTCTATAGGAGATTACGCCGGTCGACTGCCGCGAAAGATTCGGCCATCATTCTCTGTCAACTGACGAAAACCGTTGATCTCGACCAGCTGAATTCTCAATTTATCGATTGGGCCAGGACTCAAACGCAAGCATCTCAAACTGCTCTTCAAGAGCATCACGAAACTCTTTCAAAAACAGATGATGCTGTCTCTGATTCCACAAATAGCCCTCGGGTGCAGACAAAGCCATTTCTGGAACCAGCATCGAGTTTGAATCTGGAACTCGACTAGCGACGCTGCCCGGTTGCTCGGCGTCTCAAGATACTGAAGAGGTTTCTGTACCTTGTTGCCAAAGTCGGCTGAAGCTCAGGGGTATCAATCGCCTCCCCTGCTTCCTGCTCAGTATGGCCATCCATTTTCGAGAAAATTCTCTCGGCATCCTGCTGGGGATGAAATGCCTGCTGCTGAATTTCATTCATCCCGTTCATGATCTTGTCATCAGCATCAAGTACGGGATCATACTCATCGTGTGACAACGGATCTTCGCTCAGCAAAGATTCATCAGCCGGATTCAGCCAGTCCTCGGATTCGGTTTCTGCCCCACCCAGATCGGCTTCCCAAGGCTCCAGAGCCTCTTCCGGAATCTTTTCCTGTTGGGGTAACTGGCTGCTGCCCAAGTTTGAACCTTGAGAGAGAACATTCAGAGCCGCCCGTGTTCCCTCGGCAAGATCCATCGCCTCAGCAGCCAGTGCCCGCTCTCGAATCTCATCCAGGTCACCAGCCACATACTTTGCCAGTCGTGCAGCCTGTCGGTCGGCAGGCGACATTTCCGAACGATGCTCTGCCATCGAGCTGATCTCGGCATACTTCCGATCCAACTCCTGAGTTTGTTCCGCTACCAGTTCTGAATGGCGGCCTTCCGCGACATCGATCCAAGGCAGAATCTGATCAATGGCAGCGGCAATTCCTGTCTGCTCAGAATCGATCAAGCGATCAGGAGACGTTGTTTCGTCTGGCCCCGCCGACTCAGAGGCAGCGCTGGTCACCGCCTGTTCCGCTTCGGGAAGCGGCATCACGGGAATCATATCGTTGGTCATGGCAACTTCAATCGGTCGCTCATGATTCTCGATAGCCTCGAACAGTTTTGTAGGATCTGAAAAGGGGACAAAATCCTGAGGAATTTGTGACACACCCCAGGAAGGATGGACAAACAGACTGGATGGAACTTCGGTCTCTATGAATTCTGCTTCGAGACGATCGGCACCCTTCAGATCCGATGTCACATTCGATGATGAGGTCGATTTCAAATGGTCTTCCGCTGCGCACAAAGCAGGATGTTCATCATTCGAAAGACCAATGGCACCGATGTCTCCGTGATTCGAGCTAAGGCTGCTCGAACCAGGACCCGTCGAAGTCTGTGGCAACTCAGGAGTATCGACCTGATCCAACAGCTTCCACTGACTGGAAAATGGCGTGTGCGGCCCTTTGATCTGATCCTGATCCGTGGCCAGACGCCACTTGGCCAGCATCCTTTCAAGACGCTGTTCGAGAGCTTCCTGTTCCGAAACTGGAACGGCTGAGTCATGAGTCGCAGCATCGCTGTCTTCGTGGTGGCCTGCATATGCTGGTAAGGCATCACTCAAAGCGTGCTCGTCGGATCTCGCCTGAGGATCCTCGAAATGACTTTCTATCTCATGGCTGGCAACATCTTCCTGGCCAAAATCATCCATGGCGATGTCGTCAAACGTTTGCTGATGAATGGACGTTTCTTGTCGCTCGACAACCTGGGCTGAAAAGTGCTGCCCCTTGAGTTCAGGTTCAGAACTCATGGCGGACCAGTCATCAAACTTCCCTGGCAAGCCGGTTGTGGAAGACTGCGCCAGTCGAGAGGACTCCTCTGCGAACTCTTCTTCAATCGCCGAAAAATCATCCTGATCAGGCACTGCTGCCGGATGATTTTCTGTCTCCACTCCAGCACCAATCTCAATCGAAGAGAGTTCGAGTTGATCCCAGTCATCAACGGCCTGACTCTCGGAAATTTTCCCAGTTTCAACGAGTTGCAAAGGATTAATGGCAGAGCTGTCAGCAAGCAGATGGCTCGCAGATTCAGTGTCGTTTTCGATAACAGCCGGAGAATTCACGGCATCATTGAGAGCTTTGTCGATGATCGAGTCGGTAGCTTCCTGCAGACTGGCCTGCTCATCAGCCAGACCCGACAGAGAAAGCTCAGCACTGCGCACCATTTTCAGTTGCCATGGCAAAGCCAGATGCTTGAGGTCGTTCAGTGCGTTTTCGACGATTGAGACAGAAACTGGCTTTTCTCCCAGAGCAAAGGCCAGGAGCAGGGCATGATCGGCCAACAGGCACAGACATCGTGGCGATCCACCACTCACTTCGGCAATCAGGGCAAGGGCATCTGGCGTGAAACATTCTTCGAGCCGACCACCTGCCCATGTCAGACGATAATCCAGAAACTCATGCGATTCAGCACGATTCAACGTTTCCAATGCGGAATGCGTCGTGACTCGCTGTGCCAGAGATTGAAGTTCCGGAGTCGCTAAACGTTCTTCGAGCTCCAGTTGACCAGCCAGCAGTAACCTGACGACCGATTGCCCATGAAAATGGAGATCACTGAAGGCTCTCAATTCTTCAATGATCTTGTCTTCCAGCAGATGAGCCTCATCACAGATGAGAAAAAACTGATGCCCCTGCTCGACCATTTGATTCAGGAAACGTTCAAACTCCTGTCGTAACTCCTGCTCGCTCAAGCGACTGAAAGGGAGTTCCAACTCGCCCAGAATGGTTTGCAGCAGCGAGCGGCGCGTCGCAAAACGAGGATGCCTTAGAAAGACGACGGGATGATCATTTCCCAACTCACGGGCAAATCGCTCGCACAACAACGTTTTTCCAACACCTGCCGCACCACTGAGTATCGCCACCCCTGCTCTTTCGCGCAGCCCCAGCAGGATCGCATCGTGAGCCTGCTGCACAAGCTCAGTCGGAAACCAGCAATTCGGATCTGGTGTCCCGACAAAAGGTCGGCGAGCCAGATGGAAAAACGCTTCATACATGTTCAAACATCCCTGTCGTTTCGTAGACCGGCCATCCTGGCCTGGTTTCCGCCCACGACCGCACGCGGCGGCACCAACCCGCGTATCAGTAAAATCGAGTTATTCGGGTAAGGCACTTGATAGCAATTGCATCAAGAAAAGCGTCAGGATCATGGCTGGGGTGTTCATTTCTGGCTGAAGAGTCTCTGTGTGGAACATTCTTGACTCGAAATGCGGGTTCAAAGAAAAAATTTTGAACCCGGCGTGCCCGCATGTGTCCATTGACGGCAGAAGTTGCCACCAGACATCAATCCCTGGACACACAAGAGACTGGCGATGAATGAACTGCCAACAGGACAAAACGTTTAGTCATCGAGCACACTTGGCGGCATTTCTCATCAGGCTGGCCAATTGGTTTCAAGATGGCCATTCTCATTAGCTTGGCAATAATTAATCAGACTTATGACAAGAAAATGTCAATGCGGTCGTTATCGCTCCTTCAGAGCGTGTACCATGGAAGATCGCAGTTTGTCTTCGAAGCAGACCGAAAGCCGATCGACGATAAAGACGTTATTGAAGCGGAATCAGGATGACAGATCGCAAAATCGCATTTCAGAATCACGAGCATCTCAAACTGCTCTTTGGCCCGAATGATCGCAATCTGCGTAAACTGCGTGAGAAGCTTCGTATCGAAGTGGTCTTTCGCGGAGACGAAATCCGCTTATCCGGGCCCTCCGAGCAGGTGGATTTAGGCAGCGATATCATTGGTGAACTCCGGGGAACCATCGAAAGACGTGGCATGCTTTCAGACGAAGAGTTTGAACGAGTGCTCAATCGGCGCAATGCAGAAGCCATGCTGGGCGCGGAATCATCGATTGATGTCTTCCATAAAGCCAAAAAAGTCTTCCCCATGGGTCAGGGGCAGGCGGCTTATATTGAAGCGATCCGCCAACATGATCTGGTCTTCTGCTCGGGCCCGGCCGGCTCCGGCAAAACCTATCTGGCTGTCGCTATGGCAGTGAACGCTCTGAGAAACGAGCAGGTTCGTAAGATTGTGCTGGTTCGACCGGCTGTTGAAGCCGGCGAAAAGCTCGGTTTTCTCCCGGGTGATATGCTCGAAAAAGTCAATCCGTACCTGCGACCACTGCTGGATGCTTTGGGAGACATTCTTGATTTTGACACAGTGCAGCGATACCTCGATCGCGATGTGATCGAGATCGCACCTTTGGCGTTCATGAGAGGCCGGACCCTTAACAACACGTTTATCATTCTCGATGAAGCACAAAATACAACCACTGTGCAAATGAAGATGTTTTTGACCCGTATGGGCCAAAGATCAAAAATCGTGGTGACAGGTGATGCCACCCAGATCGATCTCCCGGACAACGTGACCAGCGGCCTTGCCGATGCTGTCCAGCGGCTGAGAAATGTCGAAGGAATCTCCGTCATCGAGCTTTCTGGAGGCGACATTGTCAGACACCCACTGGTAAGGCGTATCGTTGCGGCTTACGATACTGGAAAGTCGAATGACTTCCGTCCTCGAACACAATTTGAGGCCAAACGTACGCCCAACCCTATTGCCGGTTCTGCCTTAACTGAAGCCCAGACTGCAAACAACAGTCCTCCGGATCCAAAAGACAGCACCGCTGTGCAGGAGTGAAACCCCGATCAACTTCCGCTCGCTCTCTCAATGAGTTTCAGACCTGATATGGGCTGAAATCTCATCTTGATAGAAAACGAGCCGAAATCAGAGGCGGCACTTTTCCCAAAGGTGCCGCTTCCGGGGAATGACATCTATGCCACTGTTTTCGCCTCGCAAGACACGCATTGGTCGAGCTGCCAACCTGGGCAGTTCCAGTTCATTACTGAATCGTTTTTCGCAACAGATGGGCCAGGCAGACATCCTGCTTCGTCTGCTTCTGGTCATGATTTCGCTCGTGCTGATGGTGGTCTGTGTCGAGGGCTGGACGGCCCCCTTCCCTTACCGGCAGGGGCAGTACAGCCGGGATGGAATTGTCGCCCGCATTGATTTCGGTCGTCTCAATGACGAAAAAACCGAAATGGCCAGGCAAAGGAACGAAGCGGAAACTCCACCGGTCTACCTGGCCCATACCGCCGCCTGGCGCACTCTGATCGATGAATTAAGGGAATCACTCTTCGCGATTCTCAATGCCAAACAGCCGGCAGATGTGCCTGCCGATGTGCTCATATCTTTTGGTTTATCCATCGATATGAATGGCAATATGGGGGATAATTTCAAGGCTTGGGAGACTCTCAAATCAACACTCGGCTCCGAGGAAACAGGTGAGCAGCGAATTGAGCAGATGATTGGTGAGTTCACCAAGTTTATTGAGCCTTTGCGTCAGACAGGGATTCTGGATCCATCCGAATTGGCACTTCACGATCTCCGAGAAGATGCCGTCATTCATATCATTCCTGATGAAAATCCAGCCGATGAGCAGGATATTGCCATCACTCAGGTTCTGTTGAAAGAAGTGCTCAAAAGCACCGGCAAACTGGGACGCAGCTGGAAATCTTTTGATCTGCTGCAACCTCTGCAACCCTTATTGGAACGCTGGCTGGTCAATCGAGCTCCCAGCACTCTGGAGTTTGATGAAGCACGCTCGCGACAGGCCCTCAATGAAGCCCGGCTGCAGACCGAAATCATTGTCGATAAATATAAACGGGGAACACTGCTGGTTGCCCCGGGAACAAACATCAGTCCCGAAACATTGAATATTCTGAAGGCTCAGTTCGATGAGATCGCGGCTGGGATCGCCTGGTACGAAGGCCTGTTAAGGGCTGTCGTCGTCTTTCTGCTGCTCTCTGTTCTCGCTGCCGTTAATGGTTATTACATTGTTCGTTCCGAACCAAGACTGGTCAAAAGCACTGCCCGCTTGACCGTTTACTTGAGCAGCTTGCTCCTGGCAATCGCCCTTGCCCGCTGGATGTCTTTCGATCCGTGGCGAGCGGAACTGATTCCCCTGCTCTGCGTTGTCATGGTGCTGACAATTGCTTATCAGCAGGTCATCGCGGCTCTAACAGGGCTCAGCCTGGCCTTGATCCTGGTGCTTTCGAATGGTTTCGATACAGGAGAGTTTGTCGCGATTCTTGGTGCCATCTGCGTGGCCATTGTCAGTATTGGTCAGGTCTCTTCCCGATCCAAACTCATCAAAGTTGGGATTGCCACTGCCGGAACTTACTTTTTGCTGACGATGACGATGGGTGTCATTGTCAGTCAGCGACCCGACAGGTTGTGGGTCGACCACGAACTCTTCTGGCACGCATTGCGAGGTGCGGGATGGTGCATTGCCGCAGGTTATCTTGTGGCTGGCAGCCTGCCATTTATTGAATCGACCTTCGGCGTGGTGACAGACATCAGTCTGCTGGAATTGAGCGATGTCTCGCACCCTTTACTTCAGGAGCTCGTTCGCCGGGCACCGGGCACATACAACCACTCAATTGGTGTGGCGACACTCGCCGAAACAGCCGCCGATGCAATTGGCGCCAATGGTCTATTATGTCGGGTGGGAGCTTACTTTCATGATATCGGGAAGATGCTCAAGCCCCAGTATTTTGTGGAAAACATGACAGCGGGTGAGTTGAATCGGCATGAAAATCTCGCCCCCGCCATGAGTACTTTGATTATCATCGGTCACGTCAAAGATGGAGCCGACCTGGGACGCCAGCACCATTTGCCAGACTCGCTGATTGATTTTATTGAACAGCATCATGGTACGACACTTGTGGAGTATTTCTTTCACAAGGCTTCCCGATATGCAGGGCAACAGTCTGCCGAGGTGAGAACCGAGGTTGAAGAATCATCCTTCCGATATCCTGGGCCAAAGCCTCAATCGAAAGAAACTGGAATTATGATGCTGGCGGACGCTGTCGAAGGCGCCAGCCGAACTCTCAGCGAACCGACTCCCAAACGCATTGAAACGCTGGTGCACGAAATCCTGCTCAAGCGGCTGCTCGACGGCCAGTTCGATGAAAGCGGCCTGACGTTGACCGAGCTGGCGATTGTGGAAGACTCTCTGGTGAAATCGCTCATTTCGATTTACCACGGCCGCATCAAATACCCTGACCAGAAAACGGCCTAGCCCATCAACTTCTCTTCCATGAGCCAGATGAACATGACCCAGATAAATTTTCTTTTGGACAAGACTTTGCGCAAATGATTGATATTGAAATCACAGATCATCAATCAATCGCCTCGATCGACCCGAAACCTATCCAGACATTACTAAAACATGTTTTCGAAACCGAAGGTTTTCCAGAGGCAGAAATCAGTATTGCCCTTGTCGATAACCAGCAGATCCACAAGGTCAATCGCGACTTTCTGAATCATGACTACCCCACGGATGTCATCAGCTTCGTACTGAATGGAAGTGAGGATTCAGTCTCGCATAATCACGATCATGCGGATCCGGATTTCCCTGAACCACTGATTGGCGAAGTCATCGTCAGTGTGGAAACCGCAGCGGGTATGGCTGCCGAGAACAATTGGTGCATCGCTTCGGAAGTCTTGTTATACTGCCTGCACGGATCATTACATCTTTGTGGATATGACGATCTCGTCGCATCTGAGCGAAACAGGATGCGTGAACGCGAGCGGTTTTATCTGTTGCCATTAGGTCTCGATCCTCAGGTTGATCCATCAGACTGACCCCACGACTTCATTGACTGGTACGACGGTTTTGTTGAATCAGTGCCTATCTCAGCAACTCCAGAACTGATTGAAAATGTTGGGAGAGATTTTGCTCCCAGGGAATGATCGAACTTTGAATTATCCAAGGAGCCTGGTCTCGCTGCCATGATGATTGTTCTGATTGCAATCGGCGGGTTTCTGCTGGTGGCGTGCTGGAGCGCCTTGGGTTGCTACGCACTGAGAGATTTTTCTTACAGCCGTCTCGAAGAAATTTGCAACCAGAGGGGACGTTCCCAGAGATTCAGCGAAATTCTCAGGCAACAGGAATCGGCCCTGCTGGGGCTTGAGTTGCTCTTATCATTATCAACTTTATGCGTGGCGGCTTCCGTTGGCCTTGGAATCGGTTGGCCTCGTGCCCAGGAAGCAGCATTAACCCAGAGTTTTCCCTGGGATTTTGTGGCCGAGTACGTCTTCCTGGTTCTGGCGGTACTGCTCGTTGCGGACATTCTTCCCTGGTGTATCGCACGGGTTGCCAGTGAGCCATTTCTGGACCGCTGGTGGCCAGTGATCAACAGCGTTCAATATCTACTGTGGCCATTACTTTCTTTGGCCAAATGGCTCGATCGCATGGCCCATCGTCTCGTAGGACGCGGTGAACCCGAAGAAGATGATGCCTCGGTCTTAAGTGATGAAATACGTACTGTGGTCGATGAGGGGCAGCGTGAGGGTTACCTCGAACAGGGGGCCCGCGTGATGATCCACCGGGTGATGGAGCTGCAGGACGAAGATGTGGGCGGAATCATGACCCCGCGCACCGATATGTTCTCGATCCCTCTGGGGGCCTCTCTGGAAGAAGCTCGCCAGAAACTGATTTCATCGGGTCATTCCCGCGTTCCCGTCGTGGCCGACAGCCCGGATGAGATTGTGGGCTTGCTCTATTCAAAAGATCTACTCAAAGCTCTCGACCCTGCCTGCGCACGGGATTCACTCCCGAAACTGAGCGAAATTCTCCGCGAACCCAAATACATCCCCGAAACAACTGGCATCGCTGCCCTTCTCGAAATGATGCAGCGGGAGCATTTTCAATTGGCAATTGTTCTCGATGAGTACGGCGGTGTCGCTGGTCTCGTGACAATGGAAGACATCCTTGAGGAGATCGTCGGTGAGATTGCCGACGAGTATGACACTCTCGAAGGTGAGTCGCCTGTTAAGAAGATTGCTCCAAACATCGTCGAAATCGATGCTCGGATGCATATCGACGATTTGAACGAACAGTTTCTCTATGGGCTTCCCGAAGATGGCGAATTCGACACCATTGGAGGCTTTGTCTTTTCTCAACTGGGCCGTATGCCGTCGACGGGTGAGATCTTCGACTGGAATAATCTCAAGATGACGATTATTGAAGCAGATAAACGAAAAATCCTTCGATTGAGAATCGAGCAACCCAGCGAAGTCACCACAGAATCTTCGACTTCTGATTCCTGATCGAGGTGCCATTTTACCAGCTCCTCACAGACCTCGTCAGGACTTGCAAAGGATGACTAGAGAGCAGTCTTCGTATCCTGATTCAGAAAGATTCGGCGGCACTCGCTGTTCATGCTGAAGAGATCTCTGGAAAGCTCTTTCGCTTCCTCTGCCGCATTCTTCCGAATGGCCTCCTGGACTTCTTTCAACCTGAGGCCGAGTTTGCGGACAGCCTCTTCCCTCGCCTCTGTCGTGAACCTTCCCCTGAGCATTTCACTGGTTTTCAGTTTGCTCAATTGCTGATTCCAGGCGGATAATCGAGTCTCGGCAATCCCCCATTGCCCCTGATTGATCGCTGTCAAAGCTTCAGCACGAATTGCACCAATCTCATCGAACACCTCTTCAGCGGGTGGATAGTAAATATAGACCACCAGCAAGAGGCCAGCCGTCGAGGCAGCAAGACCTAAGCCTTTTAATATTCTGGGTGAAAGTGGGCGATTGAAGCTGTTGTTCCGAGTCTTTTCCGCCGCTTCTTCTTTGGCTTGCAAGACGGCTTGTGGCAAGAACAAGCCAATCTTCCGCCATCTCAAAACACCACCGACCACAACGCCAATCAGCACGATATCCAGGGCCCAGGCGTTGGCCTCGCTCGAAAAGGTCGTGGCACTGGCCCAGATCTGCTGGAAGGGCGGAATTGTTGAAAAAGTCCCAAATGGCTGAGAGAGATTATCCAGAGCATGTGTTTCATCGTCGTCTGTCGGAATCCGCGGCAAGGTCTCGTTGGCAGCAAATCCAATGGCCAGAGTTAAGGAGAAGATCATTCCGAGAACGACCAGCATTTTCTTCAAACCCAGGACGCGGCTGAAGATGATCAGATTGGAGGCTGTCAGCCCGACACCTGCTGTCTGGAGCATGAGCGCTGCTGCAAGTGACCAGTGCACCTTCTCCATCGCCGCCATCTGCATGATCCCCGTTGCGGGTGAGACGAATTGCGTCGTCACAGCGGCCATCATCAGCAAAGGTGCCCACAGATTTGTATGCACCATTTCGTGACCCAGACTGTCAGCCGGAATTACTGCCGCCGTCGCGCCTGAGATCACCATTCCCAGAATGACCCACGCGAGTGCCGGCCCAGCCAGCATGCGGAGAGTCATGATCATCAGGTTGAGCATGCGAACGAGGCCATAAACATGGACATGCCGCTCATCTTCCGGATTGGCAAGAGCGGAAGAATCTGGCTCGCTCTCAGGTGAAAATCTTTCAATCAGCAGCCCTGCACTGATCGAAATCAGTAAAGCGCAACCAACAACGGTCAAGAACATGGGAACAGTGAGCACCGTCAACCCATAACAGACAGTGATCGGATTCAGCAGTGGGGCCGAGACTCCAAAGGCGACAATGCGCCCCATGTTCACCCGGGCAGATCGCATTTCAAATAAGAGGGGGATCACACCGAGCGAGCAGACTGGCACCAGAGAACCGTAGATGGTCGCCTTGACCACCCCCTGCCAGCCTGAACCCGAAAATGCTGCGTGCAATCGAGATCGTCCCACGACGACATGCAGAAATGCAGCACAAAAACAGCCAGCCAGCAAAGTGGGGGCGGCATCGACAGCGGCTTGTAATGTACGAATCAGAAATGTCACCAGCACGATCATAAGTCACTCACGACGAAAAAGTATCAAGGCTTAAAACGACTCAACAGCTCCTGATCGCACTCGCAGATTCACAATCAAGGGACTGGTACCGATGAAATCAGTTCTGTGATCATTTTTTCAGTCGAGTCTTCATCGATCACCAGACGGACAGCCAGTACCGGATAAGCGACCTCTTGAAGATCGCTGGGCGTAACAAAATCCCGGCCCTGTAACCATGCCCAGGCTTGCCCCAGTCGTTGCCAGATGAGCAGCGCACGAGGACTCAGCCCCAAGGCAATACGAGGATGATGACGAGAGGCACGGGCGACCTGAACCAGATAATTCTGCACGTTCGGCTGCACATGAATCGCTGCCGTCAACTGCTGCAAATGGAGCAATTCGACAGGGGTCAGGCAGCTTTCATCAGCAGTGGTTCTGACGGACTTACCCTGCTCTGGACTCGACTTGACTGCCGCTGCCAGCATGCGAGCTTCATCATCCTCCTGGGGATAACCAATCGAAAGCTTCATGGCAAAGCGATCAAGCTGAGCCTCAGGCAAGGGGTAAGTCCCGTGCTGTTCATGCGGGTTTTGCGTCGCAATGACAAAAAAGGTTGCCGGTAACTGATAAGTCATTCCGTCAATCGTCACCTGCTTTTCGGCCATGGACTCCAGCAGCGCACTCTGGGTTCGTGGAGTGGCGCGATTGATTTCGTCGGCCAGGAGCACTTCGGTGAATACCGGGCCTTTCTGAAATTCGAATTCCTGGGTTTTCTGGTTGTAGATATTGAAACCCGTCAGATCACTGGGAAGCAGATCGGGAGTACACTGAACTCTGCGAAATCGGCTGCCGATCGATTGAGAGAGGGCAACGGCCAGCGTTGTTTTCCCTAACCCTGGCTTATCTTCCAGAAGCACATGCCCCTGTGCGAGCAATGAAGCCAGCACATACTCCACAACAGCCGGTTTTCCCAACAATGCGGAATTCAACCGGCCTCTTAATTGATCGATCTTCTGACGGAAGTTCGCCAGATCACTTTCCCCGGCGGGATTCATACGATGAGCAGGATCGTGTTCATTCGCAGAACGACTCCATCGCGATGAATTGTCGATGACGGCGTTATTCACAGAAGTTATCCATTCCTAGAGACTAAATTGATTTCGAAACTTACAAGTTTATTGATTAAGCACTGACAATGAGCTGATCCTGATTCAGTCTGAATCTGGCGGCTGCTTTTCGAGTATCTGCCGAAATCACCACACCTGAGGATGAAACTTCCGTGAATTCACCTGGCTGATTTTTGGCTTCGCTCAATGCCTGACTTCGCTCAGATTCCTGAGCCAGAACCTTGAGCACGCGTTTGAGTCTCCAACTGCTCCAATCGCCATCCATTTGCTTCAGCCGGGCCAGTAGTGATTGAGCTTCAGCGAATGGAAGCCTCTCGAAATACGCCTCAGGGCCATAAAGAGCCGCATCGTGCAATTCTGCAAAACACTCGAATAATCGCGATAACTCCAGACACGACGGAGCCAGCATCCGCATTTTTTCACGTGTTTTCGTCAGTGATTCATCCATGGCACATGCTGATTCGAGGCCATCGATTCTTGAAACTGCGGTCTTCAGGCTTCGCCGGATCTGTTGAAGCCAGCGTCCCAGAGTGCAGGAATCTGGCTTATCCCACGATGCGGCTTTGAGTCTCAACGATAGGACTTTCCCGGCCTCCAGAAGAGCTTCTCGATTCAGTCGATGGCAAGATTTCCGCCACCTGTACGCCTTCCATTCCGCCAGCAGATGATGGCGCTGCCAGAATGCGACAGAAGTCATCACGAAGCACGCCAACAGAATGAAAAAATTCTGCCAGATGGTCCGCGACAACCACCAGATCGCCAACATGATCGATTCGGAGATGGTGGGAACCGGCTGCAAGACTTTGTAGCCGGGAGTGGGCTCGACGGTGACCCACCAGTTGAGACCTGCATGAATCTCGACCCAAGTATGCACATCCTCTTTGAGAATCGCTGTATGCCTCAATCGATAATCGTATCGATCATCCCGGGCATACAGGCCTGTGACTAACCGGGAGGGATAACCAGCAGCTCGCAGGAGCATCGCTGTCGCTGCGGCAAAGTGATAATCGCTTCCTCTTTTGGAATCGAACAGAAACCAGGCAGGGACATTCTCACAATCGACAGGGGGGCGAATTTCTCGATCAAGCTGGTAATGAGAACGCACGTAATCTCGAATAGCGGCAATCTGAGACCAGCCACGAGGATAGGGCTTGGTTATCTGCTCCGCTAACTCTTCGAAACGCAGAAGATGATCATCATCAGGCATTCCCAGATATTGCATGGCACCGCTTGGAAAGTTCGTCGGACTCGATCGCAATGATTTCTCTGCCACAGGTGCTGATTGAAGATGGATGACCGTCAGGTCAGGCAATCTCTCGCGATCAAGCCGTAATCGGCCGGGGGCTGCCCACTTGTAAAAAGTGGCATCCGTTAACTGATCAATCATCACGGCTTCAAGACCGGGTGGCGATGGAATCGCATTGGTATCGAGCTGCACAAGCTTGATGGCATGCAGTTCACTCTGGCCAAACCCCATTGGGCGAGTTTCCGCCGGAAGGACAAACCAGGGCTTCCCCTGGATCGTCTGGATTGTTCCCTGCATCGATGCGATCGAGGGCTCAGCCTCGGCCTGCCAGACCACACCATCAAACTCTGCAAAAGTCTGCAGTGACAGATGCAGTGGGACTCGCCCGACCAAAAATGCTACGGCGTCCGTCGAGATATTGGTGGGAAGAGTCTTATTTTCCGTCTCTGATTTTCTCAACATGGAAAAAGGACGGCCACCCGTCTGAGCCTTGGCCATTTTCTGCTCGGCAGTTGATCGAAACTGTCGAGGCAGAGCGATAGCTCGATCCTGATTTTTGGGAATGATGGGTTCGTTATAGGAATCATCAAAGAGGTCGTACAGACTCGGGTCATGAGATGTCATGAACGGTGCGTCATCAATCGGGGCAAAACTTTTGACGTTCTCCGTTCCCGCAATCACGGTGTCGCCATCATTGACACCCCCTCGCGCCCAGGGGCTTGAGTCTCCATTTCCACCTGAACTGGGCATAAACCCCGACAGCGAGCCTGTCACACCCGCATAACCCAGCGGAATGGCGAGCATCGTCAATCCCAAGAGCACAGGCACAATCAATAACCAGCTGCGCGGAAACCTCCTGGAACTGGACGAGATCAGATGGGAATGCAGACTCTCCCAATGTTTTCCCATCAGCCACCAGATCCCGGCAGCCAGATATCCCAGTACGAGAATCTGCAACCACCAGGGCTTGCCAAGTGCTGCCGAAAAAAGAATCAAAAATGTCGACATCACCGCGACCATGCCGTGATAGTTCCCCCAGCCACTGATGATGACCAGTGCCAGCATGACGGCTTGCAACGCCAGGAGCAGAAGCAGTTCCAGAGGTAGCCAAAGCCCCAGTTGTGCCCGCGTAATGAGTTCGATACCCAATAGGGCCACGACCAACCCGCTGATGATGGGGAGTGAGTGATCCTGCCCTTCTGGCCTGGTAAAATAAGTTGGCAAACTGAATTTCAGCAGCCATCCAGCCAACAATGCCAGAACAACTTTACTAATCCCGATGACGCATGAAAGCCAGATCGCCCGCTCGGGTTCACCAAGCACAACCTCAAAAGTCATGCTCGATAACGCTGCAAGCGTGTATGTGAGCAGCGTGCTGACTCGCTGGTTAGCCGGCATGGCACACTCTCTTCCATTCGCGTTGAAACTGCTCTCCCAAATGTGGGTTCAGATCCAGCCAGAGTCCACGCAGACAGGCATCGTCGTGAGCATGCTGGTCTTCGCAATGCCCTTCGTGACAGGTTCGAATAACGATCATCCGCCCGGAAACTTCATGAGGCAGGTGCATCCCCTGCACACATTTGTCAGTCACAATTGCCAGATGAAATCCCCGGCGATCGCATCGATGCCCAACATGACGGCCATCTGTCGTTTCTTGAACTCGCGCCAGCGCATCCAACAGCTTCGCTTTGCCTTTGGTGCTGTTCTCCACAGTGAGTGCCTGTTGGCCCACACGAACGGTCACAGTGCTGCCTGCAGCCAGATAGGCTAAACCGAGGCTGGCTGCCAGACGCGTTGCCCAGTTCAAAGAAGCATTGAAATCGTCTACGCTTCCTGCATGCACTGAGCGATCTGTGGGGAGATCGATTTCGACCCTGGATTGGATCGAGGCCTGCCTTTCGACAACGATCATCTGCCCATGCCGGGCTGTCTGTGCCCAATGGACGCGGCGTAGCGAATCACCCTGCCGGAAAGCCCGCGTCCCGAGAAGATCACCTTGATCACCGACCCGATGATCGGAAAAGACTTCGGCAGTGGGAAAAACTTCAATCGCATCCAGCAATGATGTCAAAGTCCACACCTTAGGCCAGACAATCAGTCGATTCCTGACCTGAAGTTTTCGAGAGGCGACTTGAAAGCCAAATGGAAATGAAGATTCCAGGCATGGAATCACTCGGGGATACTCACCCCGAACTGAAGGGAACCACTCCCACGTAAACGTTGAATGAGTTCCGGCAGGGATCGATGCCAGCGATGCCCAGACTTCTTTTTTGACCGGAAGACCTTCACCTGTGGCCAGACCTGCCTGTGGAGATGACGAACATACGATTTTCAGACCCCAGACGGGCCATGGCCAGCGATTGTTGACGACGAGTTGAATTCGAGCCGACTCCCCTTCACTGCAATGAGTCTGTTCAAATTCAATTTCCCCAGAGACCCCCCACATACTCAGGTAGGGCCAGACATACCCCACTGCCAGGATCAATAACGCGCCCGCAACTCCAATAAACGAATAAGGATTGATCCAGATCGCGCAGGCGATCGCAGCGATGGTTGTCAGCGAGAGAAAGGACAATGGGTGCTTGACCCAATAGACCCATCGATTTGCCCAGGGACAAAAATCATAGGTGAGCAGACCGTGAGCCGCCGAACTGACTTTCAATAAAAGACGGCCCAACATTTTTGCACCGCAAGAGCAACAAATTTCGATTGACGACCATGCCCGATGGCTGGGCTGGATCATCCAGAATGTTCTCAATCCGGAGATCGAACAACACTGCAAACACATAATATTTGCATGTCTTTCTAAAATACCAAAGAACCTGAGAACCTGAAGCAATAAAAGCAAGAATTCGCGATAAATTATTGTCCCACAAAGAGATAGCCATACACATCATCAACTGATGAAGTGGCGGAATATGAGCGAAACCGGCTGTTCAGACATGAAATCAAGCCGCCAGATCGAGTCGCAAAAGGCAGTTGGAAACCTCTGAGTGCCGTCGAGAAAAAACTGCAGCTTCGCTTTCTGCGCGACGAAGAATTTGCCGCGAGTCCGCAAATCTGATCTGCCCGTATCAGTGAAATTCTGATATCTCCCGGCTCTTCCTAACTCGTCGAACAGGGATGTTATGCTGCGTGTTCCAGGAGCCATGGTGGGCTCGAACACTTTTCCGCCGCCTGTCATTGCCAACCGGGATCGGGGACTGGATGCCCTCCGCGGTGGTGGAGCATTTCTGGTGGTCGTGCTCCATGCAGCGATCCCTTATCTGCATCATCCCCTCCAGGGACTGGCTTGGCCGGCCCGGTCCTCAGCCTCTTCGAGTCTCGCCGACGGACTCTTCTGGTGGATCGAGTCGTTCATCATGCCACTGTTTTTCTGTCTGAGTGGCTACGGCTGCTGGCAGAGTCTGAAAAACCGCAGTGCCGTCGAATTCATGAGATCTCGACTCAAACGACTGGGAAGACCTTTCCTCGCAGGCTGCATGATCATCCTGCCCATCGAAATGTATTTGTGGATTGGTGGCTGGGTTCTCAGCGGAGAGTTACCAGCCGTCAAACTACGAAGCCTGAAGTTAACAGGTGATTACGCTCAACTCTGGGGGTTCAGCCACCTGTGGTATTTGCAGTATCTGCTACTGATGAGCCTTCCACTTGCCCTCTGGAAAATTCAGCCGTGGATTTCATCCCCTGAACGATCGAGCGAGGCAGCATCCGTGCTTTCGATTTCAAGAAAGAATCCAGGAACCCTGCGAGCCATACTTTGCGGGCTCGCATTTTTAGGCATCGTCAGCCTGACTCTCATCTGGCGACCAGATGTTGTGACCGGATTTCAGCACGGATTTCTTCCAGATCCTGCCAAGTTTGCTTACTCCGCTGAGTTCTTTCTACTTGGCATAACCCTGGCTGCACTCGGCCAACCTCGGTTTCTCGATCATCCTGCAGTTCTTGGATTTTCGTTATTGACGGCCATAGCCGCCTTGATCGCGGTTTATCAACTCACTCATGCTCCCCAAATGCTGAGCTCTGCCAACGAGACCTGGACCTCGCCACACCGCTGGCTGACAGGCATCCTGCTGGCGGCGACAGCATTTTTCTGGACACTCACCTGCTGGATGATGGCCACCAAATTGCCCCCACTTCCGCCGCTGTTTTTTCGTTTGGCAAAAGCTTCTTTCTGGATCTATCTGGTTCATCATCCGCTGATTGTGGCTTTAGAAATTGGTGCCGTGCGGACATCGCTGCCAGCGACTATTCAGTTTGTACTTGTTGCTGGAATCGGATTTGCGCTTTCGTGGTGGAGTTACCATGCCTGGATTGAAGGAAGCGTGGCCGATCGACTCCTTCACGGTCAATCACTACGCCGAAGCCCCGACCAATTCACGAGTTCAGGCAATCGCGAGCACACAGCGCAGGCTGCATAACTTGTTGAGAATCGGCCTTCTCAGTCAGCGATTGGAGTTAGGCGCGAGTCATTGAGCCTCTGGCTTGCAAACGACCACCTGCAGATCAGCAGCAGCTGAGTGGCCAAGATTGAGCGGTCGGCCTGAGAGTTCGAACGAAACCATGCCAGCTTCAGGACTGTTGCTGCGAACGATCCCAATCGATCCAATCTCGATTCCAGACTCAGTCAAAAATCTCAAAAACGCAGGATCCTGGTTCACCACCCGACTGACACGAAACCATTCACCACAGGAGATTTCTGCTAAAGGAAACGTGGCTTCTTCCACGCCTCGCATGACACCATCAGAGGCCGGTATGGGATCGCCATGAGGATCGGCAACTGGTCGGTCAAGAAACTCATCAATTCGCTCAACCAGAAAATCACTGACGGCATGCTCCATGTGCTCGGCTTCTTCATGCACTTGATCCCAGGTCAACTTCAATGTCTGCACAAGAAAAAGCTCGATCAAACGATGCCTACGCAGCATTCTCAGAGCCAGAGTTTTCCCGGTTTCAGTCAATGCGACTCCGCCATAAGGTCGATACTCCGCCAGATTCGCCTCACTGAGGGTCTTGAGCATGCTGGTAACCGAGCCAGGCGATACATTGAGCTCGGAAGCCAGTTGACCAGTTGTGACCCAGTGCTGCTGATGCTTGAGGCCGATCTGAAGCATGGCCTTCAGGTAGTTTTCGACAGTCAGACTGGTCATCTCAGCTCTCTCGACATTCGGGAATACCACGCGAATTTGGATACCGAGTGTTCCTTTTCAGAGAACATTCTGCAACCGCTCTTGTCGAATCGGCAGTTCTTGCCGTAGAACGTATGGCTCGCCAAAGAGGTGCTGGATAAACCTCTGCAGCCAAAGTTCTCGACAAGGATGTCACGAATGCCTCGAATAAACTGCAGTTATGCACTGATATTGAGCCTTTTGACCTTCGCAGCTGCTGGCTGCAGCGACACTGCCGGCACAACATCTGTGGGCACAAACTCAGCCTCCGAGGCTGTCTCTCCCGGTGCCAAACCGTCCGCGGTCACTTCAAACAATCCAGGAAGTGCCCTGCCAGTGGCTTCGATTCCTGCCCCGGGAACTGCGGCAACCCCCGGAAACGTGGACGACGATGAACCTGAAGAACCCCTCGAACCACTCACTGAGACTCCTGAACCGGAGAAAGGCTCACCTGAATGGGCCGTTCGTGAAATTCTGCGAATTCGCCTGCTCCCCTACCCTGTGATTGAGACTGCCGCCGCCGATAACCCGGCGGCTCAGGAAAAACTCCGGGAACAAATGGAAACGCAGAAGAAACTCCGCACAGAACGAAACAAACAGATTATCGAACTTGCGACCGGGGCATTGGCAGTCACAGCGAAAGACAAAGCTCAGGAGCGACTCTTTACCGTTTCAGCCCATCACCTCCTCGAAAGCCATCTGCAACTCGCCCTGCAAGGAGATGCCGAAAGTACGTCGGCCCTGTATGACATTGCTGCCGTCTTTTTCGAGAATCGACCGGAGTCAGATGCCGCTGCCGAAGCCCAGCAGACCGTTGTCAGCCTGGCACATTCCAATGCACTGCGTTCTTCAGAAACTGAGCCACGCTGGCTGATTGAACTCTCCAGACAGTCGCAATTGTATGCGACACGCTTTCCCAAGGATTCGGCCAAAAGCTTGCCGTTCCTCTTAGCTGCCGCCACAAGTTGCGAAATGAACGGTCAACTCGAAGAAGCCGTGACCTGCTACCGCCTCATCGAGCAGAAATTTCCAGGAACTCCCGAAGCACAGCAAATCACCAACGTCCTGCGCCGGATTGATCTCCCAGGTAAATCACTCGAACTCGCCGGGCCGGCTCTGGATGGCAATTTCATCACCATGGATGAGTATCGCGGCAAAGCCGTTCTTGTGGTCTTCTGGTCAACAGCTTCCAAACCTTTTCGCGATCAACTTCCCCAACTGCTGGAAATCTCGAAAAAATACGAGAAATACTGCGTCACAGTGGGTGTCAATCTGGATCTCGAAGAATCCGCAGTCGATCGATTCCTGGAGGAAACAGGTGTCTCCTGGCCACAGATTTTCCATTCAGAGCGAGCCAAGCGCGGGTGGAATCATCCACTGGCCACTCACTACGGCATTAATACATTGCCCACGATTTGGCTGATCGATCCTCAGGGAACAGTCATTTCTACGCAGGTTCAGCCCTCGATTCTCGAACCAGAATTACGAGAAGTGCTGCTCAAGCATTTGCGGGCAGCCAAAGCCCAGGAGACTAACCAGAACTAATCTCTCGGTCTCGTTTTCTACCGTAAGCTGATCCAGCCACGAATGTTCGCATGTTGTGCGGGCACCGTGGCTGTTTCGTTTCTTGGGTGGAAAGACCGAAGTACATGGAATGACTGACGGTTAAGAGAAGCAGGCTTAGTCTGTGAATTTCCCGGTTTTGTGCGGAAAAAGTGAGATCTTTTGAAAGAGATCTTCGAAAACACTGTATACATTTGGCCGGGCTATTGAATGATGACATCTTTGTTATCTGGATAAGTATCCATTCTGGTTTTCACTAAAGAAATTTGTCACCTGTGGACAAAGGTGTCGATACTCACTTGTCACGTTCACGTCAGTATATTAGGATTTTTGCTAGTATCACCGGCAAGAGAACACTTCGTAACAGGCGACGATTTGCATTCATTGCTGGCGTGTATTCACCATGAAATGTCGAAAGACAATGCCTAAACACAGGATGGCATGAGCATGAAGGTCAATCTGACGACGCGGCAAAAAGAGATTTACGATTTTCTCCGCGACAAGATTATGAATCGAGGATACGGTCCGACTGTCAGAGAAATCGGGACTCACTTTGGTATTCGTTCTCCCAACGGGGTGATGTGTCACTTGAAGGCCCTCGAACGAAAAGGGCTGATCTCTCGTGAATCTCATATGTCGCGGGCGATTCAACTGGCTGACAGCCCAGCTTCCCGTATGACTCTTCCCATGGCGGGCCAGATTGCTGCCGGTATCCCTGTATTGGCAGAACAGCAGGAAGAACGAGTCGATTTCAGCCATCTCTTCGATTCAGAAGATCATTTCTGTCTGCGAGTCAAAGGTGACTCCATGATCGAAGATCAGATTGCTGAAGGCGATTACGTGGTCATCAAGCGCCAAGCCGATGCCCGTGATGGCGAAATCGTAGTGGCCCTTGTTGATGGCGTGGATGCCACACTCAAGCGGTTCTATCGTGAACCAACTCGAATTCGTCTTGAACCTGCCAATAGCACCATGAAGCCGATCTACTCGAATCGAGTCGAAGTTCTGGGCGTGCTGGTCGGTGTCATTCGCCAATTCAACTGAGAGACGCCAGCGAACTCACTCGCTGATTGTTTCTCGCTATTTGTTTTCAAAAAAGCCCTGCACGGATTTTGATCCTTGCAGGGCTTTTTTTGTTTTGAACCAAATCAAAATCATGTCTGGCTCGGCGCATGCATGCGACACAAGAGCTGTTCCATCATGGCAACCGAATCACGGCCTGCGAAATCCACCTGGCAGGAAGGTGCGGCCTACAAACCAGAGTTTCTGCCAGACCGGAACACGAATTCGCTGTTCGAAAACACGGAACTCTGCATGTTCAATCCGTTCCAGCAAAGTCTGGTAAGTATCGAGCATCACCCGAAGAATCGGCCTGCCCGGTGGCTCCAGTTCACTCACCAGCAGTGCTGCCTCCCTGTAGTTAGCCCTGGTCACCTCGGCAAACTCTCGCATCGCACTGACAAACGGTGCCGTGTACGCCCTTTGCCGCAAGTCATCAAGAGAGTATCGATGCTGACGCAGTAATTCTTCTGGTAGGTAAACTCTCCCCAGAGCAAGATCACTGTTCACATCGCGCAGGATGTTCGTGTACTGCATGGCTCTGCCACAGGCGAGTGCCCGGGCCTGTGCTTGATCCTCTTGAAATCCCCAGATGTGAATACAGCACAGCCCCACAGCTCCCGCGACATGATAGGCATACTTTTCCAGTTCGGCCCAGCTCTTGAGTTGAACTGGATGTAAATCCATCTCGACTCCAGTGATCACATCATGCAGATAACAGGCTGGGATCTGGTACCTGGAAATCGTATCCACCAGAGCCGGCATTAAAGGATGTGGCTGACTCTCGCCAGCCAGGGCAGCGTCCAGCATTTTTCGCCAGGCGATCAGTTGCTCAGTTCGCTCAGAGATCGATAGCCCCTCGTTATCCCCCAGGTCATCAGTCAGTCGCATGAAGCTGTATAAGGCTTCCATAGCCTGCCGCCGCTGACGATCCAGTGTGAAAAAAGACCAGCGAAAATTGGATCGGGATCGCCTGGTGACCTCTTCGGCCCACTGGAACGATTCCGCCACGCTGAGCTGGCGAGCAGACTGCGGTAAACTCTCGGATGCAGGGGCAGGAGCCATAAGACCTCTGGATTTCCGCAGACTGTTTCACTAATCAATACGATCACCAAAGAGAAAAACAAATGGAATTTTGTTTCTGCGCTGGGGATTAGCCTTTGGGATCTAACATGTCTCTCGATTGTTGCGTGCTGACTTCTTGGAATGAGTGCTGTTCAGGAGAACGAACGCACATGTCGCTACCCTTACCTGAAATCAGCCAAAAAACCTTTTCCGAAGACTTCGCCCCAGCGCCATGATCAGCAATCGTCCGCCATCCCACTTGGTGACTTTGGGCCTGGTTTCCAGAACTCGATATTTGATCCTGGCAATCTTATCGAGAATGCATTCTCCGCCGCGAATAAACAAATCGACGTCCAGCCTCAAATCGTTGGTGACATGGTTCACAAGTGGCTTTCCCTTTTCAAAGAAGAGACGCGTTCGCTCCACTTGAAAAGTCATCAACTTTTGAAACGCTTCGGTCGAAATTCTCTCTCGAATCGTCTCCTCAGAAACACCAAACTCCTTCATCTCTGCCAAGGGAAGGTAGATCCTGCCAATCAGATAGTCTCGCGCGACATCCTGCCAGAAATTTGCCAGTTGCAATCCCGTACAAATCGCATCTGACCAGAAGACATTCTGCTCCGAAACATCCCGGCCGAGGTACAACACGAGTCTCCCAACAGGATTCGCACTCCTCTCACAATAATTCAGCAGATCCTCAAAAGTCTCATATCTCGTCTGGCACTGATCCTGCTCGAACGCGGAAATCAGATCAACAAACGGCTGTAAAGGAATTCCGAATTCTTGAATGGTCTTTTGCAGAGCAATCATCACTGGATGTGCGAGAGAGATTTCCCCGGATAACTCCTGACTGCTGGCCGCCTGGTGACATAAGACCATCTGCTCGCGCCACCACTGGAGCAGCTGCAGTGATCGAACGGGATCGTTGATTTCGTCTCCGAGATCATCAGACCAGCGGCAAAAGGCATAAACATTAAAAAATGGCTGATGCAGCTTTTTAGGTAACAGCAGCGAAACGAGCGGGAAATTCTCATAATGGCCCGTGGCCAGCTTTCGACAATAGCTCTCCGCCTCAGCCAAAGTACAGGCGCTTCGGGAACCCTGAGGCCCCCACTCCCTGATCTCTTCGGCAAAAGATCGCCACCGTTCCCTACTCTCAGGCATAAATCGTCCACCTAAAAGGAAAATTCGCTCTTCGACCTGAGCGCTGAGTTTTCCACCAACCGCTCTTGCTGATTCAATCCGGGTTGAAAGGATGGCACGAATAGCCGGCAGAACCGCAAACCCAAACGAGATTCTGACTTCGATTGAACCGAATCACAAATCAGCCCGGCAGATGCGAAATTCGTATCGATTCGTTATTCTTAGCGAAAATGAGTTGTCTGATTCACCATTGCATTGATTGCAACTTCTCCCGTTGGATCAGACGATAATGCACAAATCGTTACGAAAGCGGCCACGAAATCAGATAGCCGCTTGAAGACTCGACGATTGGTTTGTCGAGACCCCACTCCTGCGGGAAGTGCTCACGCGATTTCCAGAATTTGTCTGCTTAAGTGCTCGAAGTGAAACTGTTTTATGTCGATTCCCAAAGTTGCTATCGTCGGTCGACCCAATGTCGGCAAAAGCTCAATTCTCAATTGGCTGGCTCAGAAGAGAATCTCGGTGGTCGACCCCACCGCTGGTGTCACTCGTGATCGAGTCATGTATCTGATGCATGAAGGGGATCGTTATTTTGAACTGGTGGATACCGGCGGAATTGGCATTGTTGATGTTGACGACCTCAGTAACGAGATCGACTATCAGATCAACGTAGGGATTCAGGAAGCGGATCTGATCCTGTTTGTCGTCGATGGTTCAGCCGGTTTAACGGCACTCGACCTCGAAGTGTCACGAAGGCTGCGCCCGATTTCCACACGCAAGCTGGTGGTGGTTAACAAGTGCGATTCACCGAAGCTCGATCTTGAGTTGGGGCCCTTCTACGCTCTGGCCGATGGCCCGATTGTGGTCACGAGTGTTAAAGGAAACCGAAATCGCAATGACCTGATGGCTGCCATCCTGGAAAATCTTCCTGATGCCAATGCCGACGAGCAGCAGGATGGGGAACAGGATACAGCCGAACCCGAATTGAAACTGGCCATTGTTGGTCGCCGTAATGTGGGGAAAAGCACCTTCGTGAATTCGCTGGCTGAGACGGAGCGAATGATCGTCAGCGAAATTCCCGGTACAACGCGCGACAGTGTCGATGTGCGATTTGAACTCGATGGGAAATCGTTCGTCGCGATTGATACACCCGGGGTTCGCAAGCGAAAGTCTCTGGCGAACGATATCG
Source organism: Planctopirus limnophila DSM 3776 (assembly GCF_000092105.1). Classification (NCBI taxonomy): domain Bacteria; kingdom Pseudomonadati; phylum Planctomycetota; class Planctomycetia; order Planctomycetales; family Planctomycetaceae; genus Planctopirus; species Planctopirus limnophila. The sequence goes on from NC_014148.1 coordinate 2,898,655, forward strand.
AGTGGTATGGCCTGGCCAGAGCCAAGCGCAGTATCCGGCGCGCGAACGTCGTGCTCATGTTCTTCGATTGCACGCAGCCCATCTCACGCGTCGATAAACAACTGGTGCATGAAATCTACGAGTATCACAAACCCTGTATTTTTGTGGTCAATAAATGGGATCTGCATGGCGACCAGGAAATGGAAGCCTGGAATGAGTACCTGCTGCAGAACTTTGCCAGCATGCGGCATGTCCCTCTGGCCTTCATTACCGGGATGACCGGGAAGAACGTCAAAAAGCTGATCAATCTTGCACAGTCAATCTTCAAACAGGCATTGATGCGTATTGGCACAGGCGAACTCAATCGGCTGGTCAAAAAAGCGGTCAAGAACTGGCCGCCACCGATGCGGCAGAATCGTAACGTTAAGCTGTACTATGCGACTCAAGTGGCTGCTGAGCCCCCCACCATCGTCTTAAAATGTAATGATGCCAACCTGCTGGACGACAGTTGGAAGCGTTACCTGCTGGGCGTCTTCCGAGAAGAGCTCCCCTTCAAGGAAGTTCCTATCAAGCTGTATTTCCGCAGTCGAGAGACAGATTCGGCTGGTCGCATTAAGCCGCAAAACCAGGATGACCGCAACGAAATGCAGGAAGTCTTCGATTCCGAAGTCGATGATTTCGAAGATGAAGAAACGCTCTATGATGGCGAGCAGGATTTTGATGCCGGCCCTGCCAGCGCCCATGATGAACAGGATTAAGCCATGCATCCTGCAGCCAGCAAATCCACAGTTGAAGAGATCCGGAATCGCTTCGATCATGATGTCGAGCGATTCTCAAATCTTGAGACAGGCCAGACGTCTACCATTGATGCGGCATATTGCCTCGATCTGATTGCAAGAGCCACTCAAGCAACCATACCGGGTGCTCAAGAGCTGCTGGATATTGGCTGTGGGGCCGGTAACTTTTCGTTGAAGTTGCTCCAGGCAATCCCAACGATGAACGTAACTTTAATCGACCTGAGCGAACCCATGCTCCACCGGGCACGCTCTCGACTGGAAACCTCCACCGCTAAAACGATCTCTTCCATCCAGGGCGATATTCGAGAGCTGAAGCTTCCTCCACAAAAATTTGATCTCGTGGTCGCTGCGGCCGTCCTGCATCATTTACGAACTGATGACGAGTGGACCCTCGTCTTCCGCAAAATCTATGAAGCGATGCAGCCCGGCGGCTGGTTCTGGATTTTTGATCTGGTCGCCAGTTCAACCAGCGAAATCGAACTCGTCATGAAGTCGATCTACGGCGATTATCTCACCCAGCTTAAAGATGCTGCCTATTGCCAGCACGTGTTCGACTACATCGCCAAAGAAGATACGCCCAAACCTGTCGTCGATCAGCTTTTCAAGCTGAGTGCTGTCGGCTTTGAGTCATTGGAAATTCTGCATAAGAATGTCTCGTTTGCCGCTTTTGGCGGCCGCAAACCACTCTCTTCAGCCGAAGTCTAACTCTGATTTTTAGAAGCCAGTTTGGCTAGCCGCTCCTGCACCCGCGAAAAGTTATGCAGCCAGCGGTCGTAGTCCTGCGTTTTGAACTGGAAGAATTCCAGAACTTCCTTGTGCGGTAATACGAGAAAGCGATTGAGCTCGATCGCTTCAAAAGCGGCCTCAGCGACCTGCTCAGCGGTCAAGGCACTCATGTGCAGGAACTGATGAATCGGGTCATCCAGGTCCAGAAAATCCGTCGCAACTCCCGCAGGACAAAGGCAATGAAGCTGCACCCCTTGTCGTCGGTAATGGACTGAAAGCCATTCGGCAATGGCAAGACTGCCATGCTTGGTGACGGAGTATGCCAATGAACCAATTTCCGTCAAAACTCCAGCGGCTGAAGCGGTCACAATAAATGCACCACTCCCCTTTTGAGCCATGTGAAGAATCGTCAATCGTGCCAGCTCGACATGCGAGAGCACATTGATCTGCCAGAGCTTGTTCCAGTCTTCCAGAGAGGTTTCAAGCCCACCCTTAGCTGTTGCGCCGGCATTGGAAAAAACGATATCGATCGAACCGTATTTCTCGGTGATGTGATTCGTCAGTTTTGCCAAATCGGTGGGTACGCAGACATCACAGCAGATCGCTTCAGCGACGGACTCACAACGTGCCGCAACAGATTCGGCAAAACTCTGGTCTCGATCTGCCACGATCACCACACGAGGGGATTGCTGGGAGGCTTTAATCGCCAGAGCCTCGCCAATCCCTTTTCCTCCACCCGTGACCAGTACAACCTGGTTAGATATCTGCATTCCTGACTCCCGGGGCCCACGCTACAAAAATGCAGATTCAGGCCTTACTCCACCTTCGAGATCGATCTTCGAAGATAAAAAACAAATCTTGCTTTTCTGTAAAGACAGTTTATCAAAAATGAAAAAGCCCGAGATTTCTCTCGGGCCATTCGCTGACTTTTTTAGATGCAAAGTCGACTGATTTTCTGAAGACAATCCGTCGGTCCTTGAGTTCTTGTTCGACGCCGTGCTCACGTTTGGAACGCCAATTCGAACTTCTCGCGATCTACAGCTTCCGACCAAAATTCACACGCACTCGCGTCCCCAGGGGAAGGTCAGGCCATTCGCGTCCACTGGCTTCCACCCGCACATCGATCGGTACATCATGCACAGAGCTCGCCACGACGCTTTCGGCTCTTAAAGGAATATCGACAACAGTTCCTTGTCGCATCTGGTTGCCGGGGAAGATCAGCTCGACTTTGCTCCCCTTCGAAACCTGTGAGATATCTTTTGATGGAATCGATGCGAGCAGATATCTGCGATCCTGATCAACGAGATCCAGCAATTTCTGGCCCGCAGTCACGAGATCTCCCGCCTTAAGATTCAAATCACTGACTGTGCCATAATTCTCACTGAGAATGGTGACTCCCTGCTTTTTCGCATTGAGATCCGAGAGTTCAAACTCAATTCGTTGAACTTTAGCCTTCGCGACTTCCACACCATGAGCTTTTTGGATTAACTGAACCAGATCCTTATCCAGCTCTTTGAGATCGATTAAACGCTTCTCACAGATCTGCAATTGAACAGAAATGGCCTCCACAGTGGTCGCTGCGGCATCCTGAGCCACCAGTGCCCGGAGACGTTCCTCATCAGGAAGCGATTTGTCAAAAATGATCGACCCGGCTTCGGCCTTCAGACTCACTAACGTGGTCACCGGATTCAATCGCTTCAGGTAATCCTGCCAGGCCACATGCTCCACCTGCTTTTGAAACTGAGATTGCAGAAGCTCGGCGGCTCGCAATTGAGCATCGAACTCCGCAGCTTTGAGTTCTCTTCGACGCCATTCGAGATCGACAGCCGCTTCCGCCTTTGAGCGCTCAACTTCGGCTTTGGCCTCAGTCAGTTGCTGCTCAAGAGTTGCAATTCGCTCAATCACATGCGGATCAAGCACAGTGATCAATGGTTGACCAACGGCAACCACAGCCCCCGGCGTGACGTGTACTTGCGAAATCTGTGCAGAACGTTCGGCACGTACCACCGAAATCTGTGCTTCAAGCGCCCCCTGGCAATGCTTGGACTCCATCAGATCTAAACCGGCAGTCAGCGTTGCTCCCGCACCGAGAACGAGAAAAGCCAACAGAGCCAGCCGGATGGTGGGCACGGGAACCGGTGGCTGAACAGTGATATCCACCGAAGATTGAAGTGTTGTCGTCGCAGCCGTCATAAAGTCCTCCTCGTTGCCTGAGAGGGGAATCGGCACGCAGACCAACAACTGATTGCTGAAGTCACAACCGTTACGAAGAGAATTTGAAGAGTGACCGTTAAAGTTTACCTAACCGGAACGTCACACGGGAAAAGCCAGCTCCCAGACCTGATCTCTGGCAGCAAAAACTGCCGTTTTCATGATCCCGGGAGATTTGGGGAAACGCCTTATGGCTGCAACGATCGTTGGTGCTGAGTATTTTGATGTCTCGGACAAGGTGTTCGTTCTCGGACATGAATTTTTCCCACTCCTCCGATCAGAACAACATCACCTCGACCAGAGCCTCTTTATGGAGTTCTTGAAATAATGGTTGCGAGCTCGACTTCTACCGACATTGATTTCCCGATCATCGATACGCACCAGCACCTGTGGGATCTCGATTTGTTTAAGCTGCGATGGTTGAAAACCGATCCAGAGGCTTCAGCCGCAACACAACCGCTCGGGAAGAGCCATCGACCGCACGATTATCAGGCAGCGGCTGAAGGCTTAGGGATCGTCAAAAGCGTTTACATGGAAGTCGATGTCGTCTTTGAGCAGCAAACGAGGGAAGTCGAGTATGTCACTACGCTGTGCGAAGACCCGCAAAATCTGATGTGTGGCGCTGTCGTCTCTGGTTGCCCAGGCACACCGGGCTTTGAAAAATGGGCTTCCTATTTGAGCAAGAACCGCTGGATCAAGGGGGTGCGCAGAGTCTTGCATGCGGATGACACGCCGCAAGGAACCTGCACTCAACCTGAGTTTATTCGCAGCATGCAGCAACTGGGTCAGCACAACCTGAGCTTCGACTTTTGTATTCGACCCGGTGAATTGAAGGATGCGGCGTTGGTCGCCAAAGCGTGTCCCGGCACTCGTTTTATCCTCGATCACTGTGGCAACATGCCCGTCCACGGAGGGAGCCCAGAGTTGCGAAGCCTCTGGCAGGATGGCCTTAAAGCTCTTGCCGATCAGGAAAACGTCGTCTGCAAGATTTCAGGAATCGTCGCGAGTACTCAAGATGAAAACTGGAGACCTGCCGACCTGAAACCAGTCATTGAGACCACAGTAGAAACTTTTGGCATTCATCGGGTCATGTTTGCCAGTGACTGGCCCGTCTGCACGACCAGATCGTCTCTTAAGCGATGGATATCAGCTCTTAAGGAAATTGTCGCTCTTCGTCCCATCGAACAGCAACGACGCTTGTTCCATGACAACGCCCTGGCGTTTTATGGTTTGGCCGATTGATTCTTGAGAATGAGCAATAAACGGACACGATCAGGATCAGAAACGTCCTGTGGCAATGTCGTCTCCATCTCTCTCGACCGCGAATCTTCCGCAGACTGGTCTGCCGTGACGATCGTGCGGTTCTCGGGAGTTAGAGCGCTGATGGTTTCGGAAATGCTCCCCGCAGCCGGCGGAGTCGCTAAAGGGACAGGCAATGCCGCTGCCATCGGGGCATTTGGCCCAGGCAATTGACCTGCTGACGGCTCAGCGTGAAAATTCATCGTTGTAGAGTTTCTTGAACGCTGGGCGTGGTTCTCTGATAAAGTCCGATACACGTCCGACCCGGGTTCTGGCATGCGAAATTCAACAGCTTGCCGATACGCATACCCTGAATCCATTTGTGGTGACTTTGGTAGAGCAGAAGTTCGCCGCGTCGTCTGATCGTTCAAAACTCCATTCGAAGAGGTGTTCAGATTGGCTTCTGATGGAGATTGTTCTTTAGCAGCCACCGGGCTTTCAGCCAGATGTTGGGGATCATTCCTCTTCGCCAGCGATGGCTGATTTGGCGCCGCCATTCCTGCGATTTGACGAGTCAAACCGGCGTGACTCTCTGGAGCAATCCCAGACTCTGGCCCAGTCGAGTAATTCAATTGAGGAAGCGGGATCGGTACTGCCTCAACCATCAGAGGAGGATGAACGCGTTCTTGCTCAAGTTTCTGATCTTCCGTGATATCGTTCTGAACATGTCGAAGCATGCGCTCTGGAGAGTTTGCAGATTTCATGGAATTGGTTGTCTGTGCGGATTGATTCTCGGTGACTGCAAGAGCGAGGCCATGCTCTGGAGATCCACCAGATTGCTGAGTAAACCAGCGCTCCGTCAGATTCAGAAGACCCGCTTGAAAATGCTCTTCTTGAGCAGGTTGCATCTCACTCAGTGACTTCTGGACATTCTCGGTTTCAAGGGGCTGCCCTGCTCTTGCAGGAGTTCCCATGGCAATCACAGCTTCAGCAGAAATCTGAGGGTTGGATTCACCTGGCGCAACGGGTGTTGCTGGCTTCAAATCAGCAACAAAATCGGTGGCCGCCGGTGTTCGCACACTCCTGGTCAGTTCCAAGGTTGGCTCCAACTCTAAAGGTGAGCGGAGTCGAGCCTCGGCGAGTAATCCGTCCTGTTCGAGTTCAGTCAACACTCGAGCCAGGCTCGATTTGGTCACATCGAGATAAATGGCCACGATCGCACTCGAGTTTTCATTGACTGGCGAAACTTCCTGAGATTCAACAAGAACTCGGTAGGGGCGCGCATTCTGCACCGGCTTGTCGAGCACTTTCGCATCTGCTGCCATACCTGGAGATGTATTCGTTGCAAAATTCTCGCTGCCACCTGACGGTGACTGATGGTCGGCATTTGAGGCATGCACCGGCTGATGCATGATCATCTGGTTCTGCCTGATCTCTGCAGCCGAATCACCAACAACAATCGAGTTCTCAGCCAGCCGATCTAAAACTTTCAGTGACATGGCTTCCGGTTGCCTGGCATCAACTTCCAGCACTGCCACCATCCGGGGAGCAGCAGCGAGATAGGGCACCAGATCACCTATGGAAACCCGATTGGCCGGGACACGAACCTGAGAATCATGCGTTATTACCGGGTTGGATTCTCCCGCTTTTCGAGCGGCCTGCTGATCCATGAAAAACGAGTCCGATGCACCGGTCGAGTTTCTGGCAGCAACCAAAGGCGGTGTAATCGCACCGGGTACAGGTGCCGGGGCATGGGCGAATTGATCCTGCTTTCGACTGGTGGCAGGAACATTTTGGTCGACAGGTTTGGCCGACCCGACTTCTACGGAAAATGATTCCAGTCTTCCCACCCCGCCACGGGCCAATGACTCTGAATCACCTTTGATCCATTGACCTTCAAGTCTATCCAAAAAGCCGGAAGACGCAGGAGAAACCTGGTTATCGGCGATCACCCCTTCGGCAAGAAATGAAGATCCCGGACCCGTTGGCCGAAATCCAATTGCGAACACAGCCGCAGTCGCCAGCGACGCACACAGGGCCGCCCATGCTTCGCGCGACCAACCCGACTGCTTCAACGAGGCTGTCGAGAATTGCGGCTTCCACTGAAACTTTTTGCCCTGAAGGATCGCATCGTCCTTGAGGAGCGACTTCTGGTGACGAAAGACTTCAGCCAGGTCGCGTGCTTCGGCCGAACTGCTCAACAGCTTCTCGATTTCCAACGACTCCATGGAGGAGGATTCACCATCCACCCAGGCGGAGATTGCTTCAGTTTCTTCCGGTCTCAACATGCTTCTGTTTCCAACCCAACTGCCAGTTTTAACAGGCTCTTTGTTCCTGCCTTAACAGCCGCTCCATTCGACCTCGAAATTCTTGTCTTGCCCGATGAATCCGGCTGCGGACTGTCCCTACCGGGCAATCCACGACACGAGCGATTTCTTCATAGCTCATCTCTTCCAGATCGGTGAGCACCAGCACTGTTCGAAACGACTCTTCCATGGCGTCCATGGCTTCCTGCACGACCCGCTGTTGATCTCTCACCTGCAGGCTATGGCTCGGATCGACATCCGCACGTTGATCTTCCAGATCATCGCCGATCGCATCCCGCACGGCATCCAGCGAGACCGAAGCCTTCAATTGCCTTTTCGATGACCGCAACAGATTCAAGGCAATTCGAAAAACCCACGAATAAAACTGCGATTCACCACGGAATTTGGAGATCGCTCGCCAGGCGCGCGTAAATGCTTCCTGACAAATATCTTCAGCATCCTCCGGAGAGCCCGAAATCCGCGTCATCGACCGGAATAGACGCTGCTCGTACCGCCTCACAAGGAGGGTAAAACCCTCCGTATGACCGGTTTGTGCGGCTTGAATCAATTCTTCGTCAGTGAGCGTCTGCACGGAACTCAATCAATCCAGAAAGGAACTGGAGCAGTCGTCATTACCGATCGCGACATAGCAGAGGACTCCGCTTGTCTGGAATGTGAGTCTTGATTTTCCCCGGAGAAGTTCCAGCGAAACCACTCGTGGCCGCACGATTTAGGCAACTTGATAAAAACTCAACCGGGAACTGACTCCGTGAGTCTTTTTCGCTGCAACTTTTGTGCACAGAAGAACACATATACCAAAAGTGCACAAACACAAATTCCCACACCTAAACTTACCCATTGCGAAATCGTCAGCGAGGTCGAAAATTGCCCCTCTTCGTCGCTTCGCAGGAGTTCAATCAGATAGCGTGTGATGGAATACGTCAGCACCGCCAGGCCAAAGACGGCGCCATGCCGGGTGCGGTACGGATAGTACAAATACGCTGCCAAAGCGATAATAAATCCATCAATCGCACTGTAGATTTGCGTTGGTTGCAGCCAGGGAGTGGCCAATTCAACAGGACTGATGACACCCCGGTACACGAATTCACTGTAGGTAACACTCGAGCCTGGAAACTGAATGGCAAAGGGGAGATGACAGACGTCTCCGTAACAGCAACCATTGAGCAGACAGCCAATGCGACCAAAACCGACGCCCACAAAAATCGATGGTGTGATGATGTCAGCCAGCCGAAGTGGATCAATCCGGTTCCAGTAACAGAACACAAAATAGGCGACTGTGCCCATCAATAACCCGCCAAAGAGGACAATTCCTCCCTGGGATAAATTCACAAACGACAGCACATTTTCCAGCAGCGTACGACCCGTAAAAACCTTCTCGGGATACTGGACAGCAAAGAACAGACGGGCACCAATTAACCCGGGAATAAAAATCGCCACAGCCAGATCCCAGATTTTTTCAGGTGGTAACCCCTGCTCTGCCGCTCGCCTGGTTGCCAGAAAAACGGCCGTCGTAAAGCCGATAAACAGCATCAGCCCGTAACCAAAAAACGGGATCCCCTCTGGCGCAAACTTCGGCCCAATCGTGGGAGCCATCCAGATCGCCACTCCCGCTGCTCCCCAGATTCCCACTGCCAGTGGATCTCGAAGCAGGTCAGAGACCCGGCCTTGCCACGCCATGCGACCAACAATAGCCGTTCCCAATAAGGCCCAGGCGAAGAGCACAATCCCCAACCCAAAGGTGGGAATCTCCACGCCCCCAATCGTCAGATGATCCCAGGGGATACGGAACAAGACCTGGAGCATGGTTCATCTTTCAGAAGGCCTGGACGTTCTTGGCAGAATCGAATGGAGGAGTGGCGGAAATTGTGTCAATCACTCTCAACAATCTGTCTCGCATTCCCCAGGAGCAGATTATCAATTAGCCGGGTGGTTCCTAATCGGCAGGCCACCAGGGCCACAGCTCCAGTATCAATCGTATCCAGTAGTTTTAATGTTTCGGGATCGACAATAGCGACATAATCGATGTCGAGTGCCGAGACTTCAGCAATTGTTGTTTTAATGGCATGTTCCAGCACGGCTGGGGATCGCTCACCAGCCTGCCAGAGGCTTTCCGATTTCGCGAGACCACGAAAAATCTGAGTGGCCTGAGATCGCTGCTCGCTGGTCAGATAAGCATTGCGACTGCTCATTGCCAGGCCATCAGATTCTCGAATCGTGCTGCAAGTGCGGATTTTGACAGGCTGATCCAGATCCTGCACCATCCTCCGGAGAATCGCCTGCTGCTGATAATCCTTCTGTCCAAAGAAAGCGACTTGGGGCTGAACAATATTGAAGAGTTTTGTCACGACCGTGGTCACACCCTGAAAATGTGTGGGCCGCAATTGCCCTTCCCAGAGAGTGGTTAGAGTGGAGACCGACACCGTGGTCTGAGCGAGTGGCGGATACATTTCTGCCACAGTCGGCACAAAGACCAGATCCACACCACTTGCTCGACACAATTCCAGATCATGTTCCAGGGGTCGCGGATAACGACTCAAATCTTCCGTGGGTGCAAACTGGGTCGGATTGACGAAGATACTGGCGACTGAAATCTCCACCTGTGGGCGACAGATCTCCATCAAGCTGACATGGCCGGCATGGAGCGCTCCCATGGTGGGTACAAACCCGGTTCGTCCTCCAAATTGCCGCAGCTTAGATAACTCCTTGCGACATTCGGCAATCGTCTCGACAACCCTCACTGATCGCCTTCCTGAACTTGATTGGTGGTTGCTTCCACTCGACGAGAGCTGCTGGTACAGCATACTTGCTGGCAAATCCATGAACTCTCAGGATGACGCAAACCGGGATTACGCCAACTGGAGATCACTTGAATTTGTACTGCGGATTATCCACCGAAAAATCGATGTTTTTCAGCCCCAGATTCGTTCTCAACGAAACATAAGAATACTCTTCGACCAGCGGTGGAGACTGATCGCCCGACTGGGGAAACCCATACTGCTCGACTCGAAGTGGCAGCCTGGTGGCTTTATCGAGAAACAGCCTCGTCATGTGAAATCGAAACTGATTCCGAGGCTTGGGGTGCGTGGACTCGATCACCTCCACATTGATGTCTTTGCCCAGTTTGGCATTCCGATAGAAATTCACCTCGACCTCACCGTATCGGGCTTCACTCTCCCACTGCTTGATGACCTGATCCAGCAGGCTATGAATGCCGAGCATGGTAATGGGATAGCGATTTTCAGCCATGGCGTCGGGGCCATCAATCGGGAGTGAAACCGTCCCGATCATCGACAGGACGCCCGTCTCATGGCCCTGCAGCATATTCTTGTTCTGCCCCTCGACAAAGATCACCTCACGCCCTTCATTGGGCTTGATGAACTTCATGTAGACACTGAAAGGCTGCTTGCGAATGCGAACATAGCAGACTTGTGGCTTCAGTTTTCCGTTAATCAATTCCCGCTTGCTGAATGTCGCGTCGTAATCAACCACATCCTTCAGCGCTTCGCGAGATTCATAAGCGAGCTTTAAGGCAGGTGCCAGAGGGTGGGCTTCACTGATTTCTGCTGCGGTATTGACTGCCGCCGGGGCTTGCTGTGCCAGAGTCTGGCCTGAAACTGCCAGCAAAAGTAATCCAATACAGCCAGTCAGCAGACTGGCCCTGACAAAACGAGCGCCCGACGGTCTATCGATAACCAACCACATGCCAATCCCTCCGTGGTGGAAATTGCAGCCTTGCAATTTCCACAATATCAGTCCTATTGGCACGTTATACGCTCAGAGGATTTTGGGCAATCGAAGTTTCGACGAAGAGTGCCGCGAAATGCGGTTTGTCGATTTCGGTTTGGTCATATTGAACAGGGATGAGCACCTGACGAAAATGGACTTTTGTATCTACCAATTGTGAGTGGCACACATGGCGTTGACCTGGAGTTTCATCGGCGATCAACGGAAATGCTGAGCATATAAGCTGCCCCAATTGCCAAGCTGAGCTGGAAATGCCTGACTGAAAGACTGGGGTACGCCCCCTTCACTGATGGTCTCAAAGTACTCATCGAGAATCTTGCGGGCTGCGGGTGGCCCGTGGAGCATGAAGTGCACAACAGACCACGCGTCTCGATAATCCCCTCCATCAAAGTCCGTGAGATTTCTCTTCTTTTCCAGAGCGACCAGATCAGGACGTCCACCAAATCGGCGAACCCATTTTGTCGATGAGTGGTGAGGATTCTGCGACTTGCGTTCCGCTTGCCTGACTTCAAAATACTCCGCTAATCCCTCATCCAGCCAGAGAGGTACAAATGGCAAACAATTGTGCAAAATAGCATGCGTGGCCTCATGCCTCACATCGATATCCATCTCTCGATGACGATAGGCATAGATTCGTCCGGCGTCTTTTCCTTGCACGTACAATGCCCGACGATTGACGGCATTCGGAACTCGGACCGAAACGTGATTCACGTACGACCCGCGACTGGCAAAAAGATAGATCTCAATCGGCTGATCATTGGCCTTGAGCCTTAACGTCGCTTCGATCTCTCCCTGGAGTGCAGCCAATTCATCCACGAGCCCCTGCACATCTCTCAAGGGAAACTCAGCGAAAATGGAGAGATCCCCCGCTTCATGACGAGACTTCCAATCATCGCCGCGCAGCACCATGGGAAACAAACCTGCCAGCCAGCAGACCAGGCAGGTAGAGCAGGCGAGCATGTGAGGCCGAATCATCCCTGACCCCGCTCATAAATCCATCAGACTAACTTACGCGACATAGCCACTTTTCATGGAGTCATGATCGTCGGCGAGTTTGCCGAATTCGTCAACAGCAGCCTGCTGAGGCTGCATGGGAGGATGTTTTCTGATGAAAAACTCAGTTTCCAGCAGCAGGCATCACAACCTCTCGCAACCCAGATTGCGGGTCAGAAGAGGGGGGCAAATGCCATGCAGTCCACCAGGCACAGCCCACCATCATGGCAACCAGAATCACAAAGAAACCTCCCAGCAGTTGGCCGACAAGCCGACCTGCCGCCTGGTCCTCTTGTGCCAATTGAGCCACTTCCTGTGCAGAAAAATGGACGACACTCTGGGCAACCGCTGGATGTTCCGACATGCTTCCCGCCTCAACCCTGCAGAGATTTCGCAAATCATAACTGACGTGAATTGAACATCATTGAACTGTCCAGCGAGGGAGAATGTCTTGTGACCAATTCCCATCTCACCGACTGAGAAACTCAGCTCCCCCCAAAAACATGGACATTCAAAAGTTTACCATGACCAGAACCTTCTGGTAACAAATCGACAGGCTGAATCTGGAAAATCAACAAGTTGCTTCCAGCTTTGAAATTGAGTTTGGTCCAGCTTTGTATTGCTGCCGGTTTTTCAGTACCTTCCGGAGAATTGCATTTCAAAAACCAATAGAGTTTTACTTGAAGATTCAAAATCTCGCGAGGGCCTCATGGGGCCATTGGAATCAGGACGATTGGCAACGCGAAATTTTCAAAGTACCGGAGATTGGATTGATCGGGTTGTGTTTGCAATTCGCTTCCTCCCCTCTGTGGCTGGAATTGCGTTTCATCCCAATATCCTGGCAATTGCGCTCGTTGCGAGCCTGATATTGCAAGGCTTCTCACTCAGTCTGTCCGCTCCGCCTCAGCAGAAGACCCCGGGATCTTTGTCTTTGGAGAGCCGGCAAAAGCTACCCCTTATTCCGGCGCGAAATCTTCCTCAAAGCATCACTGAGGCTGCGGTGTACCGAGAGGATATTACGAAACTTCAAAACAACGCCACTCCACAGGATACATCGAACTTCCTGGCATGGAACGCTTTCGAGATTACGTTTCCTCCCCTGGCCTATCCACTCTTGTGGCCAGATCCATCCTCATGGTTGGCATGGGTGGGAGTTTTTTTGAACTGGGGGATATCCGGTTTCACAGGACTGATGATTGCCAGATCGACCTCTCGAACGCTGGCACTTCGCGAAGTGGGATTCATCCCGCTTTTACAAGAAGCGGCCCGAGGCTGGTGGACACTCTTTGGGGCTATCAGTCTGCTGTTGTTGACATACTTCGCCTGCCAACTGGGACTCTCCGGACTGGCTGTCATGACCAGAATCCCGGTGGCGGGAGCAACGATTTCTGCCCTGGAATCGCCTTTAACCATTGCTGTCAGCCTGATTGCCGGTGGTGTCCTGCTCCTCGTCGCATATGCCTGGCCGATTCTGGCAACATGCTGGGCTGCCGATGATTGTGACGGATTTGGAGCGATCAGCCGCTCTGTCAGTTATCTGACAACCGGCTTTTTCCCGGCAGTACTTATGGGCCTGCTCGCTGTCATCATTGCCTGGATCGTGCTGTTTTGCATCCAGTTTCTGCTCTCCAGCGCAATGACTGCAGGCACGGCCTGGGCAACACCCGCAACGGCAACTGGCGTCTCGACCACCTGGGAGCAGACGTTGTCATTCGGATTGCTGATTGTCAATAACGCGATCTTCCTCGCTGTGTTCTGGACAGTATTAACCGGATGGACGCTTTCCATCCGTCAGTTTGTCGACGCGATGCCTGCAGACAGCCCGGAGGTCTTTGACCGCGGGCTGAAACCACGAGAGACTTACCCCGTTGTTGGCCTGGCCGCTGTGGCGCCCCAGTTAGCTTCAGGCGATCTACCGATGGAACAAAAGCCTTTGTCTACAGACGAAAACGCTTAATTCATCGGCCTTTTCAGGATTCGATATGTCTTCGATGACCATTGAGAACATGGATCTTTCACACCATGGGATTACTGTCAAAACGGTGATCCGAAATGCCAGTCCGTCTCGCTTGTACGAAGAGGCAATACGCTTTGACCCGGGAACATCCATCAGCAGCACTGGCGCGCTGATGGCTTACTCCGGAGATAAAACCGGTCGGTCTCCGCAAGACAAGCGAATCGTCAAGCACCCGCAATCGGAAGCGGATGTCTGGTGGGGCCCGGTCAATTTTGCTCTGGAAGAGCGGGCCTATCTGATCAATCGAGAGCGAGCCATCGATTATCTGAACACCCAGTCGAGGCTTTATGTTGTCGATGCCTATGCGGGCTGGGATCCCCGGCAACGACTGAAAATTCGCGTCATCTGTTCGCGGCCGTACCATGCCTTGTTCATGCACACCATGCTCATTCGGCCGACTGACGAAGAGCTTGAGACCTTTGGTACTCCCGATTTCGTGATCTACAACTCCGGGCGATTCCCTGCCAATCGCTTCACCACCGGCATGACGAGTCGGACAAGCGTTGACCTGAGCCTCGAACGTGGCGAAATCGTCATTCTCGGTACGGAATACGCCGGTGAAATGAAAAAAGGCGTTTTCACAGTCATGAACTATCTGCTCCCCAGGCGGGGTGTGCTTTCCATGCATTGCTCAGCCACTGAAGACAAAAAGACGGGGAGTTCCTCTGTCCTCTTTGGTCTCTCTGGCACGGGAAAAACAACACTCTCAGCAGACCCCAAGCGTCTGCTGATTGGCGATGATGAACATGGCTGGGGCGACAAGGGAATTTTCAATATCGAGGGTGGGTGCTACGCGAAAGCCATTTACCTTTCAAAAGAGAGTGAACCCGAAATCTTTCAGGCCTTGCGCTTTGGGGCTGTGCTCGAAAACGTCGTTTACGACGATGCGCACCGGCATGTCGACTTCGACAATGCCAGCATCACTCAGAACACCCGCGGTGCTTACCCTCTCGAATACATTGAAGGGGCCAAGATCCCCGCGATGAGTGGGCATCCCGAGCACGTCATCTTCCTGACCTGTGATGCCTTCGGTGTGATGCCTCCTGTCAGCAAGCTGACCACAGAAGAGGCGATGTACCATTTTGTCAGTGGCTACACGGCCAAGGTGGCTGGTACGGAAATGGGCGTCAAAGAACCCCAGGCGACATTCTCGCCCTGCTTTGGCGGGCCTTTCCTCGTCTGGAAGCCTGCTCGTTATGCCGAACTTCTGGCTGATAAGATCCGCAAGCATTCCGTGAAGGTCTGGCTCGTCAACACAGGCTGGGCCGGTGGAGGCTATGGCGTCGGCAAAAGAATCAAGCTGGCCTACACTCGAAAAATCATTGATTCGATTCATGATGGCAGCTTGAACAATGCCCCCACTGCTGCAGATCCGTTCTTTGGGATCCAGGCTGTCACGCAGATTGAAGGACTGCCTGACGAACTGCTGACACCCCGGCGGATCTGGAACGATGAGGTGGCCTACGAAACCGCCGCCAGGAAGCTTAAGCAACTGTTCGATGAAAACTACCAGGCGATTTCCGAGGGGAGAGTCTCCTCATCGATGGAAGGTTGATCAATCAAAAAACTCCGGGAGCAATTGCTCCCGGAGTTTTTTTGCTACGGACAGTCAGCATTTCTGGAAAACTTCTGACAAGTCTGCTCGTCTTAAATATCAAGTCTACGCAGCCTGACTCTGGTTTGATGCATAGTCATTGAGATCGACCAGTTCACCAATGTTTCCACGCACGGGGACAGATTCAAACTTTCCGTCCTGTGCTTCAATAGTCATGGGGACTGGTGTAATCGGCCCGAGCATTGTCGAAATAACTTTCCCGCTGATTTCCGCATAGGGCTGAAGCTGGAATTTGAATCGCGACAAGAGCATGGGCATGACGGTTTTGAGTATCAGCATGCCGAGTGCGGCCCCGATACACATTCTTGGACCGGCACCAAAAGGAAGATAAGCGTAGGGACTCGGACTGATGGTCTTCCAGCGATCTGGCTGAAATGCGTAGGGATCGACATACAGATCACTTCGATGATGAGTCATAAACTGACTGAAAATGACTGTCTCACCCGTGCAGAGTTCCAGATTTCCGAGCTTCTGCTGGCAGGTCGAGAACCTTTGGGAATAGGCAGAAGCGGGCAGGCACCGCATGCTTTCTTTAATCACCCGCTCTGTCAGGTCGAGTCGATCAAGTGCTGCCCCAAGAGGAGCGGCACCTTCTAACGTTTCCAGTTCGCGATGAAGGTCTGTCATGACCCGAGGATGTTGCGAAAGCAGAAAAATCGTCCAGGCAAACGTGTGGGCTGTCGTTAAATGGGAAGCGGCAAACAACAAGGCTGTATGGCCAATCAACTGCTCATCGGTGATGGAGCCTTCGCCGTCATGAGCCGCCAGTAACATCGAGAGTGCATCATGGCTGGAGGTCTTTTTATGGCGACGGAGATCAATCATCGCCGCAATTTCGGCATCTAATTCGGCAGCAAAACCCAGGAGTTCATTGTAGCGCTCGGCTGTTTCCGGGCTGGAAATCATCGCTCCAATCCCGGCTTCATGATTCATACGAACCCACTGATCCGTCATACGACCAATCCGGTAGGCCATTTCCGGATTGTCGACACCAAACAGAATCGACGAAGTCACACGCAGCATGAACTCTGTCATTTCGTGATTGATATCAACCGTCTGACCGGGTTCCCATTTGGAAAGCAGTTCTTCTGTCAGATTAACAATCGTCGAGGCATAAAGCGGTACTGCCCGTTTACTGAATGCGTCCATGACCAGGCGGCGATTCCGACGATGCTCTTCGCCATTCATGCTCAGCAAGCCGCTCGAAAGTCGACGCTGAGGAGAGTTGCGGCCACCCCGCAAGGCAAAGAATCGGGAGTGGAAGTTGACGGGATCACTCAAGACCTGGTGATTCCCCTCGGCACAAAAGACAAAACTCAGCTTCTGCCCATCACCATGCAAAGTTGCATAATCGCCCTGCTCCCGGAACAGCCTCTGCATACAGGCAATCGGATCGGCAGGGAACTCCATGAGTGTTCCGGAGGCCAGACCATCCTTGTGAGAGTTGGCATGGGTCGGCACGAAATCCCCAACAACAGACCATTGTGAACGAACGTCAACCATGACGTAGATCTTCCCTGAATGACTGTTCAAGAATTTGTGTCCAGGAAACAAATACACGCGTCGATTTCGTGAAGTGTTTCTATGAGCGACAATTCTCACGGCAATGTCTTACTGACTTATGCTGCATCCTTACAAAGAGAACTCTTCGCCACCAGCCCAGATTCGCACTGGAATCAGTTTTTTGAAACTTTGTTTCCTGCCGCGAATTTACATCTCACATTCCTGAGTTTAGTTTGGCATTCATGACACCATTTTTTGATACGCTCCAAATGGTCGATGGTCATGGAGACTCCCCGAATCTCCGAAGGCGCGCTCAAGCCAAACTGAACATTTTTGTTAACGACGGCTCGAAATCCGTCCATACAGAATCGAAGGTGATTTCTTGACGTCTCCCGCAGAGTCCGTGAATGCTGCCAAACCGGAACACCACTCAGAAAGCGGATCCCATTGGCGGATTCTGATTGGGTTATTGGTCGGGATTGTGGCAGGATTGCTGCTCTACTACGCAACACTGGTTCTGGTTCCCGCTGCCGATCGAGCCGCCCCTAACCTGTTTCAATCGAGAGTGCTGTTCTGGAGCCAGGCGGCTGTCTATTGGGCCGAAGGTTTCGGGAAACTCTTTCTCCGCCTGATGTTCATGATTGTGCTCCCGCTGGTCTTCTCGGCCCTGACTCTCGCCGTTGTGGAAATTGGCGATCTGAAAAAGCTGGGTAGTATGGGGCTGAGGACACTCGGATTTACTGCCATTCTTTCGGTCTCAGCAGTGCTGATTGGCCTGACTCTGGTCAACACATTCCAACCTGGCAAAGCCATCAGCGAAGAGCAGAGAATCGCACTCTCTGAGAAGTACTCGACAGATGCTGAGAAGCGAGTGAAGCAATCTCAGCAGACCAAGCCCATCCGTGATGTCCTGATTGACCTGTTTCCAGAAAATCCACTTCAGGAAATGGTGGGGGCTGTGGATGGTTCGTCCAAAGGGGACGGCATGCTGGCCGTCATGGTGTTTGCACTCGTTTGTGGTATGGCCTTTACGACCAATCCCCAACAGGCAGCAGGATTTATCGGCTGGCTCGAAGGGCTTCAACTGGTCAGTTCGGTCGTCATCAATTTTGCCATGAAGCTGGCTCCTGTCGGTGCAGGATGCCTGGTCTTTGCGATCACCTCGACTTTAGGTTTCGACATCCTCCGAGTGCTGGCCAGTTTTGTGCTGACAGCACTCGCTGGTCTGGCTCTGCATCTTTTTGTGACATATTCGATTGTGCTGATTGTCTTTGCCCGCATGTCACCAGTGACGTTTTTTCGAGGCTCAGCAGAAGCTTTATTGACAGCTTTCGGAACATCTTCCTCCAGTGCCACTTTACCAACGGCCATGCGAGTCGCGACCGATGATCTGGGTTTTCCTCCGCGAGTGTCGAACTTCGTGCTGACCGTGGGGGCCACAGGAAACCAGAATGGAACCGCACTTTTTGAAGGGGTCGTCGTCTTGTTTCTGGCCCAGGTGATGGGTGTGGAACTCAGCCTGGCACAGCAGATTCAAGTCGTCATGATGTCGGTCCTTGCCGGAATTGGTACCGCGGGTGTTCCCGGCGGTTCGCTCCCTTTAATTGTGGTGGTCATGCAATCGGTCGGCATCCCGGGCTCGGCGATTGGCATTATCATGGGTGTCGATCGAATTCTCGATATGTCCCGCACGACAGTGAACGTTGCTGGCGACCTCGTCATCGCCGCCTGTGTGACAGAATCCGAACGAAAAATCGAGGCTCGGAATCTGCTCGCTTCTCAACGGCTGGAAAAGCCAGCGACAAGCGTTGCCACAACGAAGCCTGAAGACGAAGCGAGCCCCTCTTGATCCTGCAAGCTGGGCAGCCAGACGATCAAAAGTTAGACTCTACGGAAGTCTGCACACATTATGATGACTCGAACTGGCTGTGAGTCGATCGAGTTGTTCATCGAGTGATCGACATCTGCGAGAGGCGAATTGGATGCTGGTGAATCTGGATTGGCTCAAAGACTACGTGAATATCAGCCTTTCACCTGAAGAACTCGGGGATCGCCTGACACATGCCGGGCTTAACCTCGAGTTTATTGAGCAGCGTGATTCTCAGACGGTGATCGATCTGGAAGTCACCAGCAATCGGCCCGATTGCCTGGGACACCTCGGTGTGGCTCGTGAAATTGCGGCCATTACCAAGCAAGGGATGTGCCAGCCCGAAATCAAGCTGCAAGAATGTGCTGATAAAGCCGCCGACCACATTCAAATCTCGATCGAGGATCAACAGTTTTGCCCCGTCTACGTCGCCCGTGTGATTCGTGGCGTCAAAGTCGGGCCCAGTCCGGCATGGCTGGTTGATCGTTTGAAAAGTCTCGGGATCGCCACCATTAACAACGTGGTCGATGCCACAAACTATGTGATGTTCGAGTGTGCCCAGCCTTTGCATGCCTTCGATTTCCAGAAACTGGCTGGTTCACAAGTGACCGTCCGCAAGGCTCGCGACGGTGAAACGATTAAAGCCATCGATCAGCGCGAGTACCGGCTGACTTCCACAATGGGTGTGATTGCCGACCAGCGAGGCCCCGTTGCTGTGGCAGGGGTCATGGGTGGCTTTGAGAGCGAAATATCTCACGAAACGACGACAATCCTGCTGGAATCCGCCAGTTTCAACTCTTTGAGCGTGCGAAACACCTCTCGCTCTCTCGAACTTTTCAGCCCTTCGTCCTATCGATTTGAAAGAGCACTTGATCAGCATGGGGTTGCCTGGGCGAATGCTCGCTGCGCTTCGCTGATCCAGGAGCTGGCGGGTGGCGAAGTTCTTTCTGGAGAAGTCATTGCGGGTGAACTTGCCTCTGCATTTGGAAAGCCGATTGAGCTGAGATTCTCCCGTATTCCCGAAATTCTAGGGATCGAAGTTCCATCCACGGAAGTTTCGCAAATTCTGCAGCTTCTGGGTTGCCAGATCAGTTCCAGTACGCCCCAGACAATCACTGTGCTGGCGCCGTCGTTCCGCCGGGACTTAGTTCGGGAAATTGATCTGATTGAAGAAGTGGCCCGGATTTACGGGTACGAAAACATCCCCGAAAATGTGCCTGTGCCCCTCTGCTCCAGCCGTAAAACGACAGCAGATCGAGTGGCAGAGAAGGTTCGTCGCACATTGGTGGGATCTGGTTTTTTCGAGGCCATGACAGTAGCCTTCACCAGCGAATCTCAGCAGAACTGGTTTGCTCCCCGGAGTGTGACAACCTCATTAATGGTCGATCACTCGCGGCGGCGCAACGAGAATTTATTGCGGCAAAGTCTCGTCCCCTCGCTCCTCAACGTCCGGCGGGAGAATATCCGCCGTGGAAATCATGACGCGCATCTCTTCGAAATTGCCCGTGTCTATCTGGGAAGCGAAATCACTGCGGATTGTGCTCAGCAACCCGCAGTTTTAGGCTGTGTCAGTGGTCTGCCATTTCTGGATCTCAAGGGGATTCTGGCAGCAGTCGCTATGGCCTGCCGATCAGATATTCGCCTGGAGACAACCGAATCCTCACTTGAGTCATTTGCCCCTTATCGAGGTGCTGAACTGTGGCTGAATGGTAAGCGATGGGGCTGGTGCGGAGAGCTGCATCCGGAGATTGTCCAGCACGCAGGCATGAAAGATCAGGTGACTGTTGCAGAAGTCGATATGGGACTTTTGGAGGCACTGTTTCAGGCAGCTCCGCAGTTCCGTGCGATTCCGCAGTATCAGTCCATGATTCGCGATCTGAATTTTTCACTGGCTGAAGAAGTCCAATGGATTGATCTTGAAAAGACCATCCAGCTGGCAGCTGGGCCACTGTTGGAAGCCGTCCGCTTCAGCGGTCAATACCGTGGTAAACAACTGGGAGAAGGACAAAAGTCCTATCTGGCAACACTGGTCTATCGCTCTTTTGAACGGACATTAACCAGTGAAGAGGTCGATGAAATCCAGAAGAACGTGATGAATTCCTGTCTGGAGCACCACGGTGCTGTAGTTCGCTCTTAAACAGGATTTTCGCCTGACGAGAGGCCACGATTTCCAATTGAAATCGTGGCCTTTTCCATCGATCTAAAATGCGTTTGACTGGGGAGCTGCGGGTTTACCGCCAGCACGTGGCTTTTCACCAGTCAGGGCCATCGTTTCCAGCATGAGCGGTATGCCTTTGCCCAGGAAGATATTGGCATCCGAATCCGCAGGTGTCGCCACAATCACAGCCACCTGAACGTCCTGCTGCTGAATCAGGTAGACATCAAACAGGTACTGAACACCATCAATTGGCTGGCTGGGCCTGAGGTTGATGACAGTAAAGTTCTTCTCGGGCTGATAGCCCTGCACCTTCGGATACTTTTCCTGAAGGGCACGTCTTTGATCTTCTGGAATCGATAATGACTGCCAGAATCGATCCAGAAAACTCTGCGAAAATTCAGGGGCCTTCGCAATCTGATTGGCCTGTGAAAACATCGAGTAATTGCTGATCACATAGATGTAGGCTTTGCGCTCTGCAGCAGCCCCATTCACGGTGGCATTCACTTTTGTCTGCCAGGCACCGATCAATCCTGGAAACTCAAAGTTCATGTAATCCGGTTGTCGATGATCAATCACGACGGGTGCGGGTTTGCCCTCTTCAGCCTTAGGGACTTGTGGCTTTGGCATGAGTTGAAACTGTTTGGGAACCCTGAGCTCAATGCCGGAATCACGCCAGAGAGGCCCGAGGTTCTGATCGAGAATTTCCAGGTAACGGAAATACTTGGCGGTTTCTTCGACTCGATTTTCATATGCGGCCGCACCACAGCCCGAAATGGTGAGAAACAAAGCTCCCAGGTATCCCAGAAGCCGGAAATGGCAACGGCTGATTGAGACAGGCTGATCCGACAAATTCATGCTCGTTCCCACGATCTGAACCATAATTCAAAATGTCATCTTGGGTGATCCGTCCGTTTCGAAAGATCACACAAAGTTACTGTCGCTCTGCAATTCCACTCTGACCAGCAGAAATGCCTGAAGACCATAAAGTATCGTATGCGAAAGCCAGCCTGCGATGGTAATGAAATTCATCGGGGAAAGGGAGCTGAGCGATGCAGCGTGGCTGTTTAAGCCGATCGAAGAACGTGCATGATCGCGCATAAGCGACAGGACACGATGGTGCCCGGCCAGTCTACACGATCATCCCGCGTGGGATTCAGGGGTGACTGTGTCATTCCCAGTTATCGATCAGATCGCGAAGCAGCGTCTCTCGGTTCTGGTCTTCAGCAGCCGGCTTTGCAGAAGCGGCAACAGCACCCGAATGTTCACCAGTTCGAGCCGGTGCTCCCATCTCTGTGTGAGCAGTGACGAGAGCCGAGGCCCCGCTGGTGACCTCAGGTCGTGAAGCCTGAGATTCAGACATTCGAGCTGTGACACCGAAGGCCTCGCGATGACTGGGAGGGGGAACTGTTCGCGAATTGACCGCTGTCTGCGTCGCCATAGGAGTAGTTGCTGAGAGCGGCGAAACCGGAATGTTTGCAGCCTGAGCGACCGGTGTGATTGGCCTCTGGGCAGCGAAGCCAGTGGCCGGTGAGGCTGTTGTCGCGCGGGAAACACCAAGAGCGGCCGCCGCTTGAGCTTCGACTCTCTGCATGACCATTTTTCGCCGCGGATCGAGCCTGGCCAGCTTGTTGAAAAGATCTTCCTTTGAAAAGCTGGTTTTGACGATGTAATCCTGCGCCCCGGCCTGGATCGCTGCCATCACCGTGTCGCGCGTACTATCCGAAGTCAGCATGACCAGTGAGACATGGGACAGGCTGGGGTGCCCTCGGAAATGCTTGAGAGTCTTGATTCCATCCCAACCGGGCATCTGGACATCGATCAGGACGATATCAGGTGGATGTTCGGCAGCCTTGTAGAAACCTTCGGCTCCATCAGCTGCCACAGCCACGAAATACTCTTTGCGAAGTAAAGTCGTAATCAGACTGCGAAACAAAGGATCGTCATCGATCACCAGAACGCGCGGGCGGTCGTTCGATGGGAGCTCATTCATCGAAAGCAATGCACCCAAAAAATGATGGAATGGGGAAGTTCAACTCGATTCGAATGGCTATCAGTCTGGAGTATCACCCATGATGACAGACACTCGGCACGACAGGATCAGGAAGTGCTTGTGTAATCCTACAACACGAACGGCCAGCGTCCGGCCTTGAGTTGACTTTTTTCCACAAATCCCGGGATGTCTTCGCGGTGCAACATCGCCAGTTGACGATCTGTATCGATTCTGCTGGCTAGTCCAGTGGTCCCCAGTATAGCTGGCTCAAAACAAAATTCAGGTTCATGACAAATCACCAAAAAGTCGAGCCCGGCCTCAATGGCACATCTGCTGAGCGAGCGTGCAGACAACAATCGACGACAACGTCTTTTAACTCATCACTTTCCGGGGAACCGAATAGTTCCATCCCAATCTTTGGGAGGTTGACGATTATTCATCGCGATCTGATGAATCAGAAAATCCTGTGCCCGGTCACTGCTGGGCATGGAATGCAGGCACCGGTACGCTTCCTCCCAATCCCCTGCGATAAACTTTTCGACGCCGAGTTCGTAAGTCTGAATCTGGCTATCAGAAAGGAGTGGATAATCCTTTTCTCCGGGTAAAAGCTCGTGGACGACCACAGGTCGATCCATGCCATATGGCAATACGCGGGCCAGCTTGCGCAGCCGCCCGATTTCCGGAGGTAATCGTTGTCTGATCAGTTGTGCTGTCGGATCGTCGAGCAAAATCGGAACTCTGAGCTGTTTCGTCAGCCCTTCGAGCCGGCTGGCCAGATTGACCACAGGCCCGAAAACGGTCACTTTCACCTGTTCGAGGGTCCCGATTTTTCCTGCCACGGCCCGCCCATGAGCCAGGCCAATTCCCATGGCAAAATCTGAGAGCGGGTGGTCTTTTCGGCCCCGTTTACTGTCAAATTCGCAGCGAATGGCCAGGGCGGCCCGGCAGGCATTCACAGCCAGATCGGTCGAAGGGAATGGCCATCCCCAAAATCCTAAGGTGGCATCTCCCTGAAAATCACCCGTCACTCCGCCATGCGAAAGAATCTGCTGCGTCATCACTCCTAAAGCCCGACTGACACGATCAAGTAACCCGAGAAGATCATCACTGGCACCTTCCGCTTTTTGCGAAAAGCCCCTTAAATCACAAAACATCACCGTGACATCACATTCGCACGGTTCAAGGAGCGCAGTATCAAGATCATCGCCCAGTGCTGCCAGAATCGGAGGAGCAAAAAACTGTCTCAGTCCAGATCGCTGTCTCTCCCAGCGCCTCGATTTCAGAACTGCACCAATGATTTGTGAGACAAGTTCTGTGAACTTGACGTCGGCATCGAGATGAGTGCGATCCAGATCGAATGCCGTTTCATTGACTGGTAGATTTCGCTGGCCTGCCAGATAAAACCCAGTCCTCTGCAGTGAAAGCCCTTCGACAGGAGTACAACTTGCCCAATCGAAATCCACAGTGAAAGTATGATCCAGTTGAGTCGTCTGCTGGGGATCCCAGACCTGGAGCACGCTGTGGGGCTGGCTCGAAGCCAGAGCCTCCTGCACCAGACGACGGCTGGGTCGAAACTCGCCAGCCGTTTCACGACGACGATCCCAGTGCAATAAACGCACCGTATCATCTCTTGTCAGCTCAACAATCCCTGCCGCTTCAGCATTGACGATCCCTCGCAACAGCAGTTTGCACAGCCTGACAAAAAGTTCGGCTTCTGTCCGTGCACCAGCAATGACTTCAGGCAAATGCGTCAATACTTCAATTCGATTTTCCGCATCCGGGTAACGAACTTTCTTCAGTGCTTGTGAACTGAAGTTGACCTGCGAGACAGCTGGCTCTGCGGCTGAGGGTGTGAGGCCTTGAACCGCCTCGTTCTCCTGCAGTGCGACAACCTGCAGGACCGTACTGCCTACGACCACACATTGGCCGATCTCGACCCGGCAGACATCGATCTCCTTGCCTTGAAAAAAAACAGGATTGGTGGCTTCCATGAGCCGACGGACAACGACATGATCACTCTGCAGTTGGAGTGTGGCCTGCTTCCGAGAAACGTAACGATCATGCGGGATGGATATGTCACATTCCGGAGCCCGCCCAACAATCAGCGGCCTGTTCGCTGGCAAAGAAAATCGCCCCCACAGGTGCCCCTCAGCATTCGTTGCGATGACTTCGTACATCCCTGCCCTCAAATCTTACCCAGCCTCAAGCCCAATCCAGCATCAATTAACCACCCTCGCCTGCACCAACTCCAGACAACAATTCGTGGATAGGCCGCGATGAGTTTCAAAGGGATCTGTCTTCATCCTGAGACAGGCCCGGATGATTTCGCATCTTTTGAACTTTCAGACGTTAAAGAGTTCGATGAGTGGAAACTCAGTCCAGACAACCCGAACTTTGATAATCGGCGGCGTTTGGCCGGTCTTTCGGATAGCGCCATGATGAGAGTCAACCAGGTGGTCACGACGATTCCGAAAACCAGCACCACTCCCCAGTAAGCCAGTTGAAACAATCGCGTACGCATTTCCTCAACAGGAGCATTCACATCGGTTTTTCGTTCCTGAACAACGGCGATCCAGTTCGTGCTGGCGACGGGACTGAAGGCTGCCAGCCAGTCACCGCCATACTGCTCGGGATCAAACTGAGAAACAGGATCGACATAATCCTGTGTTCGATCAAACTGAGCTGCTTCAATCGAGCCGGGATTAAGTTTGAGTAATGATTGAAGCCGATTTCTCGCATCCGGATCGAGCGAGAGCGATAAAAACTGCTGGAGTGTCAGTTTCGACAGATGCTCATCATCCATCCACGGGTGAGCCAGCAATTTCCATTCGCGATGATCGACCAGTGCAATCACTCGACTGACACCATTGGCGTACTGATCCCGCAAGAGATCATCGTATTCAACGAGTAACTCTCCCAGATAAATCGAGCGGGCGAGCACGCCAATCACTTGATCGGGCTTGTCATAATCGAAGATCGGCACTGAGAGTGCGACTTTGTACCGGCCAGTCGTAGCACTGGTGTAGACCATCGAAAGATGGGGTTTCGAGATTGGCTGAAGATCATCCGGTAGTTGCCCGGGAGAAAACTCTTCGCCCAGACCGTGAAAATAATCTCGATGAGCGAAGTTTTCATCGAGGCTGACGTCGCTGGCCGGTTCCCTCCAGATCTGAACTCCTGTGGTATTCTGCAGAAACCAGCTATCGTCCAACTGGCGCCCTTCCGCCCGATGACGATCATCAACTTCCATTTTCAGTGATGTCATTAATTCATTGAGCTCACCTCTCTCAGCGGGTGGCATATCAGCCAGCATCGCCACTGTTCTTTGGACCCGTGGATACTGGGCAATTCGCAGCAGTTCATCAAAACGATCCAGGATCTCCCGTTCGATCGAACGGGAGAGCAAATTCGCGGAAACCACATCACTTTCCAGTGCCCGATCGGTCAGTCTCACACGGGCTGTGGTGACAGAGACCCGAATGGCCTCAACTGCCAAAGGTGCCATGCACAGCAAGAGAATGACTGGCAGCAAAATCCCTAATAGAAATAAAGGTCGTCGAGAGCGTTGCGTCTCTCGGATCTGGAGTTGATCAAGGAATGCCTGAGCGTTTGGAAATCGACGTGCGGGATCAATGGCCAGAGATCGATCGATGATGTCGGCCAATTGGCGATCAACACCCGGAACTGTCCGATGTCGATTGGGTGCTGGATGTTCCCTTACAAATTGCCGGTATGCTGCCAGCCGTCCCTCAAGTGACGTTTGTTGCTTGAGCAAGCTCTCAAATTCGTCTGACCGATAAGGGGGCTCACCAACCAGCATGTGATAAAACATCGCACCCAGGGCGTAGACATCCCAACGTGCATCAGGAATGGCCTTGAGATCTGCCTGCTCGGGAGCCATGTAGAAGAGTGTCCCCAGGGCATGGCTTTGTTCTTCGACCAGTCGCGATTGTCCAAAATCGCAAAGTCTTGGTTCGAGATCCTGATCGAGCAGAATATTGGCGGGCTTCAGATCGCAATGCAGAATTCCACTGCCGTGAGCATGCACGAGCCCCCTGGCAATCTGCTTCGCCATGTGAACGGCTTCTGCCGGACGGAGTGGCCCCTCTTCCAGCAACATGGCCAATGAGCCGTTTGGCAAATACTCCATCACATAGTAAGGCGGATCATAATCCCACCCGACTTCCAGCAATCCGACAATCTGCCGGGAGGTGTAGAGAACCGCCAGCTTTTCCACTTCCCGCGAGAGAAGTGCCCAATCGATGTTTCGGCGATTGGTGTAGAACTTGATGGCGACTTGCTTGCCTGTATTGGTCTCTCTGGCCAGCCAGACCGAGCCGAACTTCCCTTCTCCGAGCTTTTCGAGAATCCGAAAACCCGGTACTGCAGCAGGAGCGATCAACGCCTGAGCATCGATGAGTTGTTCACTCAACCAGCAGCTTTTCTGAAGCAGTTCTGAATTCTGTACAAGAGTCTCACCCAACTCCTCCTCGTTAACAGGTAGCGCGGAAGTTTTGCTCAAGTGATTCTCGTCAGACGGTGCGGTCGTCGAATCTGATCGAGGCGCTGAAGTTCCTTCTGATTGATTCGACATGTGATTCCATCCACAAGAAATCTCAATGACTGATCAGATTGACCGAACACCAATTGAGCGCTCAGGAATTTGTTGGTTCCCACTCAAGACTCGTTCTTCAAGCACTGATTGAAGTCCACGTTTCTGCCATCAGGATGAATGCCTGAAATCACGTCTCTTCAGCCTGACATTCTGGCTTTCTAAAGAAAAGCCTCAGCGATGGCTTTGGTGAATCTGCCCCAGCCATCAGGCTCTCATTTTCTCTCCGCAGCAGGTCAATGGAACATTCGCTTTTTGAGCTGCTGAGTTAATTGTGACGAAAGTCCCGACATGGTATCCTTTTAGGTTCATTGAAGCAGTGTATTCAACTCTTCTGCAGGATTCCATAACCAAATATCCTGCATGGGGTTACGACGACACTGAAAGCGCCGGACAGAGTTCGGCATCACTGTGCTCATTTCAGGAGTGTTTGCATTGTCAAACGGGGACGTGCCGTCGGCCAGTTTTACGCCGCAACCGGATCGAATTCTCCCAGTGGCTATCGAGGGAGAAATGCGAACCAGCTATGTCACTTACGCGATGAGCGTGATCATTAGCCGGGCACTTCCTGATGCGCGTGATGGACTCAAGCCCTCTCAGCGCCGCATTCTTGTGGCCATGAACGATTTGAATCTGGGGCCAAACTCCGGGCGAGTCAAATGCGCAAAAATCTGTGGTGATACGAGCGGCAACTATCACCCCCACGGCGATGGCTCCATCTACCCGACACTGGTTCGTCTGGCACAGAACTGGAACATGCGGGAAACGCTGATCGATAAGCAGGGGAACTTTGGTTCGCTGGCTGGTCTGCCACCTGCCGCCATGCGATACACTGAAGCCAGGCTCTCAGCTGTGGCCTCCGAGATGCTGGACGACCTGAAGCGAGACACCGTGGACTATGTGCTGACATACGATCAGCGCAACCGCGAACCAGTGGTGCTTCCTTCGAGATTTCCGAACCTGCTGGTGAATGGTTCCAGCGGTATTGCAGTGGGTATGGCCACGAGCATTCCACCACATAATCTGGCTGAGGTTTCTCAGGCCGTCATTCGCCTGCTCGAAGACCCTGAGACTTCCATTGATGAACTGATGGAAGTTCTCCCTGGCCCGGATTTCCCCACAGGAGGGATCATCTGTGGCAGGTACGGCATTCGTCAGGGATATCTGACAGGCCGCAGCACGTTGACACTCCGGGCAAAAACCCGCTTTCTCACAGAGAAAAACACCGACATTATTGAAGTGACCGAGATCCCTTATCTCGAAACCCGCGACCGTATTCGAGAGAAACTCGAACAACTCGTGCGCGACGACAAAATCAAAGGGATTTCCCGCATTGTCGATCTGACAGACCGCACCACACCGGCGTGGCAGGTTTGCCTGCATATTGTGCTCAAGCGGGATGCTGACAAAGAAGTGATTCTCAATCAGCTCTTCCAGTATTCACCGCTGCAATCGACTTTCAGCGTGATTCTCCTGGCCTTGTCGGGAAATCGTCCCAAGACGATGAACATCAAGGAACTCATTGGAGAATTCATCCGGCATCGAATCACTGTCATTCGCCGCAAAACCGAATTTCAACTGGCAGAAGCCCGCAAGCGTAAGCACACCATCGAAGGCTTGCTCATTGCCCAGTTGAACATCGACGAAGTCATCCAGACGATTCGATCTTCAGGCTCCCGGGCTGAAGCGAAAGAACGATTGCAAGCGATACTTGTTCCATCCGCCATGGTCGCCCGTGCTCTGGGCGATGCCGGTTTTATGGAATTCCAGTCTGAACAGGGAGTGCGTGAAACCTATTCACTCTCCGCCAACCAGACGGAAGCCATTGTGTCGATGCAGCTGGGCTCGCTCGCCAATCTGGAGCAGGAGAAGCTGCGCGGTGAACACCAAAGGCTGATCGAAGACATTTTCGGCTATCTCCATCTGCTGAGTGATGAAGCTCATATTCGAGCTGTCATTCGTGAGGAAATGCAGAAACTTGGCGACAAGTACGGCAACGCCCGCCGGACAGAGATCTCTGAAGATGAACTCAGCGACGTCGATAAGGAAGATCTCATCCCGGAAGAGATGATGGTCGTCACGTTGTCCCAGCGCGGGTACATCAAACGTCTGCCAATTCACACTTACCAGGCGCAGAATCGCGGTGGACGCGGAATCATGGGCGCGAAAGCCGATGATGAAGACGCCATCCAGGATCTTTTCATTTCCAGCACCCACGACTGGCTGCTGTTCTTTACGGATAAAGGACGCGTATTCTGGCAGAAAGTCTACGATCTGCCCCTGCAGAGCCGCACAAGTAAAGGCCGCGCTCTGGTCAACCTGCTTTCGCTTCAGGAAGGTGAGCAGGTCGCCACATGTGTCAATACGCGCACGTTTGAAGAAAATCGTTATCTCGTCATGGCTACCCGGGCAGGGATTGTCAAAAAGACCTCGCTGGATGCTTACAAACGTCCCACCAAGGGGGGGATCATTGCCATCAACCTGAAGGATGGGGATGCACTGATCGAGGCCCGCATTCTATCGGCTCAGGAAGATATTCTTCTGTCCACAGCCAACGGGATGGCCATCCGGTTTTCTCAGGCAGATGCCCGGGCCATGGGTCGCAACACGAGTGGCGTTCGCGGTATCAAACTCCGAAAAGACGACGAAGTAATCGGGATGGTTGTCGCTGACCCGGCGATGACTCTCCTGACGATGTGCGAAAAAGGCTACGGAAAGAGAACTCCGTTCGGCTTCATCGAATCAGCTCCCGTCGTCGAAGACGTGATCCCCGGAGAAGATGGCGTTGTGGCCGACGAAGAGATCGCCGAAGCCTTGCCCGAAGAGACCGATACTGAAGAGGCAGCTGGCGAAGAGGGCGACGAATCAAGCTCTTCATCCCGTTCCTACAGGCGTCAACGACGTGGCGGTCTGGGTGTCCGGGATATTCGAGTCATCCCACGCAATGGGAAAGTGGTCAAGATTCTGGCAGTCCAGGAGGGTGACCACGTGCTGATCGTGACAGCGGGCGGCAAGATTCAACGTGTGCGAGCAGCGGAAATCAGCGAAATCGGTCGTAACACACAGGGAGTGCGAGTTATTAAGCTGACTGAAGGCGATCGCGTCGCGTCGATGGCACGCATTCCCGCCGATCTCTGCCAGGAAACAATCGAGGAGAAGCTTGATATCGAGCCGAAAGCACAGGTCGAAGACATACCCGCAGATCAGGCCAACCCTCCCGAAACGTCTACTCTCGGAGATGAACAAACAACTGATTCCGGCGAATAGTCTCTAGCGGTTGGGGCTGCGTTCTGCTTCGAGTTTCCAGTCATTCAGGATAGTTGAAACCTCATGAAAGCAACTTGGTCGCGGCGTCATGTGCTGGGGCTGGAAGATCTTTCCGCAGCCGAGATTACCACCATTCTCGATGAAGCGGCCCGTTTTAAAGAGATGGCCCGTCATGGAGAAGCACGGCATTCCCTGCTGAAAGGAGTGACGATCTGTAACCTCTTTTTTGAGCCATCCACACGCACGAAAACAAGTTTCAACCTGGCAGCGCGTCGGCTCGGTGCCGATACCGTAGACTTTACCGCAGCAGCGAGCAGTCTCTCGAAGGGCGAAACCTTCATTGACACGGCTCGAAACATCGAGGCCATGGGTGTTGACCACATGGTGGTTCGCCACAGCACTTCAGGCACACCATTTTTGCTGACCAAACATCTTGGTACTGGTGTGGTCAATGCCGGTGATGGCACTCACGAACACCCGACACAAGGTCTGCTGGATCTATTCACAATTCGTGAACAGCGGGGCCGTATCGAAGGTTTAACGGTCGCACTGGTGGGAGATATCCTGCACAGTCGAGTGGCCCGATCGAACATCTGGGGGCTGAAAAAACTCGGTGCTAAAGTCATCGTTTGCGGCCCAGCCACCTTGATCCCGGCTGAAATTCGGCAACTCGGAGTCGAAGTAAGTTATCGGCTCGATGAGATTCTGGAACAGACGGACGTAATCAATCTGTTACGAATTCAATTCGAAAGACAGCGTGGCGCGTTTTTTCCTTCGATTTATGAATATGCCCAGTTCTATGGGATGACATCTGAGCGAATTGCCCGCGCGAAGAGTGATGTTCTCATACTCGCACCTGGCCCCATCAACCGTGGCGTCGAACTGACGCCTGATGTAGCCGATGGCCCGCACAGCGTGATTCTCGATCAGGTGACAAATGGTCTGTTTGTGCGCATGGCCACTTTGTATCTGATGCAACTTGCGAGAGAACAAGCCCTGACTTCTACATAAGTCGAAAAAAGCAAGGTGGCATCGAGAAATGAGCCACGCTGTATAGTGCCATCACTGAATTTTGAGCCTGTTGGTAAGAGATCCCCGGAGTCATTCATGGCCACAATGCTGATTCAAGGGGGCCGCGTGATCGACCCCGCCAATCAACTTGATCAGTTGCTGAATCTTGTGATCGAAGATGGTGTGATTGCAGAAATCACAACCGGGATCCCCAGGACCGATGAAGTCATCATGGCTCAAGGCATGATTGTCTCGCCAGGACTGGTCGACCTGCATGTGGCCTTGAGAGATCCCGGTGGTGAAGAAGACGAGGGAACGGCATCAGGAACAAAAGCCGCCCTGGCTGGTGGTTTTACGACGATTGCGGCCCTTCCCGATACGAACCCGGTCGTTGATAACCGGGCCAGTGCTGAATTTGTCATTCTCCAGGCCGAAAGAGCGGGCTATTGCCGGGTGGTGCCCTTAGGTGCTATTACCCGTAATCATCAAGGAGAAGAACTCGCCGATCTGGGACAACTCGCTGCGGGCGGTGCTGGCGGCTTTACGGATGCGAATCGAGCCGTTCAAAGTGCCGAGATTATGCGGCGGGCTCTGGAATATGCCCGCATGTTGAATCGTCCGATCTTTGCTGTTCCTCAAGATGCCACGCTCTCGGCGGGTGGCTTGATGCATGAAGGTTATTACTCCACGGTCCTCGGCTTACGTGGAATACCTGCCGCTGCCGAAGAGATTATTGTAGGCCGGGATATCGCTTTAGCAGAACTGACCGGCGGACATGTCCATCTCATGAACATCTCGACAAGAAACAGTGTCGAAGAACTCAAACGGGCGAAAGGGATGGGAATTCGCGTCACAGCCGATGTGACACCGCATCATCTGGCAATGACCGATGCTTCACTGGTGACCTACGATACGAATCTGAAGGTTCTACCTCCACTACGCAGCCAGGAGCATGTCGATGCATTAATTGAAGGTTTGCGGGATGGAACCATCGATTCGATCAGTTCGGATCATCGACCGTTTGCTTCTGAGAAGAAGAGTCGCGAGTTCGATCAGGTGCCATTTGGCGTCAGTTCGATCGAGACGGCACTGGCTGTGGTGGCCACTGTTCTGGTGGATGGGGGACTCCTCGACTGGCCCGATCTCTTACGGCTGTTGACTGTGAATCCTGCCAAAATCCTGGGGATTGAAGCGGGGACGCTGGATATCGGGCGGCCAGCAGACCTGGCACTGATTGATCCCGCAGCTCACTGGATTGTTGATACCAGACAATTCTATTCACGAGGTCATAACACTCCTTTTAAGGGAAAAACTCTGAGAAGTCGCGTCATGAAGACCATCGTTGCTGGTGAAGTTCGATTCTCGCGCCAATAATTCATGTGCAGGCTCTAAGTGCATCAATTCAATATGAATTGTGTGCCAGAGAGTTTGTGAGCACGCGGATGATTTGTCATGGCACGATACTACCATCTGATTGATGGCTACAACCTGATGCACGCCGCAGGAATTGCGCGTGTCCGGTATGCCAGAGGCGATCTTGAACGCTGCAGAAACCGCTTGCTGCTCAGGGTGAGCGAACTCCTGACCGAAGACGAACGGCAACGAGCCACCGTTGTATTCGATGCCCGTGAAGCACCGCCGGGAAGTATTCGTCGGCACATCTATCGTGGTATGAATGTCGAATTTGCTGACCCTGGAACCGAAGCCGATGACCATATTGAGATCTTGATCTCCAATCATTCGGCCAGCCGACAACTGTTGCTGGTATCGAGTGATCACCGATTGCAGCGGGCTGTCAAACGACGTCATGGACGCTCGATTGATAGTGAAGAGTTTCTTCGTGTCTATACCCAGCGTGAACTGATGCGCGAGCATGAGCCACATGCGGACGAACAATCACCTCCAGCCACGATCGGTCAGCAGAAAGATCTTGAATTCTGGCTCGATGAGTTTGAAAACGTCGATCCACGCCAGATTCTCCGTGAGTTGCCTAAAGAGATCTCTGAGAGCAGGTTTCTTCCTCCCGAAGAAAAGCCTGGAGCCTCTGCACCTGAAACGCCTGCCAATTACGAAATTGATCCTGCCCTCGAACGAACTCGATGGGAGCAAGAAGTCGATGAGCTTCAGGATCTGCTCGATGATCCGCAGCGGGTCAAAAACTGGATCGATGATCCCGATTTCAGGCAGCACTAAGTGACCGCGCATTGGATTAATGCCAGTTTCGCCAGAGTTAGATCCAAACTCATTTTCGGCGGCGCTTTGACTTTCTCGATTTAGCACGCGACTTTTCCGGATGTTCGAGAGGCGTTTTTTCGACTCTCAGCAACAGCATACCGGCAGCAAATCCCCCCAGAGACATGCCTCCCAGGACAAGCAGCATCACTGGGTCATTCAAATAAGTCGAGGCCCATGGCCAGACCCAACTCCAGTTCCAGGCGATCACAAAAGCGGCCATTCCCAGGCTGGGGCCAAAGGGAATCAGCACGGTTTTTCCAAAACAGCGGGCGACCCCGGCATGTCCGATACCGATGACGGGGGAAAGCATCAGTGATAATAGAGTGGCCTGCCACCCTAAAAACCCGCCCACTGCCGCCATCAAAGTGACATCACCAAATCCCAAGGCCTCTGTTCGCAGAGACCAGCCAGCGCCAAGTCGTATCAGCCAGATCACTCCCGCCCCGCAAACAACCCCAGCGAACCATCGCAGTATCGCCCTTCCCTGTTCGCCGAAAAAAGAACTCTGACTTGTTAAGGCAGCAAATGACGCTGACGTTGAATCGAGAGACGACACTCCCCAGACAGGCACCAGTTCAACCAGTGGAAATACGAGAGCGAAGGCGAACCCGGCAATCACCCCCGGCACAGTGATCAGATCCGGGATGGTCATCGTTGCCAGATCGACACGCATGGAAATGACAATGAGCGTTACAAATCCAATCGCAATCACATCGGCAGGAGTGATTCCCCCGATCAGGAACCGGTGAACTCTCTGTGAAAATTCTCTCTTTAGATCGGCTTCTAGATTACCGCTGGCGAGCTCAACGCTCTCACGATTCCCATGCCCCTCGACCGCGAGCTGCTGGGGAGATCTACTGATTCCTGCTCCCCAGGTTTCACTGATACACAATCCGGCAGCACCCACCCAGAAGAGCAACCCCCACAGGAAAGCCGACTGCTTCGAAATCGGTTTCGATAGGGAAATTCCCCATAGTGCCGCTTCCCGCAAAGCGAGTTGCCCGGAAATAAAACTTGCGAGGATCGCGACGGGAATGAGTGCCAACGAAGTCATCAAAAGTTTCTCGGTCGATTTATGGTTAGGTCGTTACTGTCACTCCAGCAGATCAGCTGCCGACTGAACAACACCCTGAGTGTTGCTTCACCATGACTGAAAGTGTGGCACTTACTGCCCAAATTCAAAGCAACAGGTTAAACTCATCAAATGTTGGCTTTGTGTTTCGCTGAAAAACCTCAAAAAAATCTCGCTAGAAGGGTTGTCGTGTCGATGACTGCACAAAAAAAGGGCCCATGGTCAGCACGATTAACAATAATCACAATTCTGGCCTTGATGATCGGGGGTTCCCGAAGTGTGCCCGCAAATGATGTCACACCTGCACCAACGACGCAACCATTTGTCGCAGCAGACATTGCGTTTGTACTGATTGCCACGGCCATGGTCCTGGCAATGGCCATTCCCGGATTGGCTCTCTTTTACGGAGGTCTGGTTCGCCGGAAGAACATTCTCAGCATCATGATGCAATGCGTCAGTCTGACCGGACTGATGTCAGTGATCTGGCTGCTCTATGGCTACAGTCTCGTTTTTGCCCCCGATCTCCCCTACTCGTTCGGATTCGTTGGGGGCTTCGATTTCGTCGCCATGAATGGAGTTCTGCCGACAAATGGTGAATCTGGCCAGACGATTCCTGCCGTCGGAACCATCCCGCGGATGTCTCATTTCATGTTTCAAATGATGTTTTTCATCATTACACCCACGCTGATTTGTGGTGCTTTTGCCGAAAGATTGCGATTTGCATCGGTCTGCTGGTTCTCTGTGTTATGGGGCACATTCGTGTATTGCCCGGTTGCCCATTGGATCTGGTCAGATACCGGCTGGTTCAGTGAGTTCAATACCACGAACCCATGGTGCAAAGCCTTCGATTTTGCGGGTGGAACCGTAGTGCATGTCACTTCCGGGGTCTCAGCACTCATCTGTGCTATTATAATTGGCAACCGGTTGGGGTTTCGTCAGGAGCCCATGCCCCCCCACAATCTGACATACACCGCCCTGGGCGCGATGTTGTTATGGCTGGGTTGGTTTGGCTTTAATGCCGGCAGTGCCCTCGCAGCGAATCCCCTTGCTGTGGCAGCATTTACAGCCACTCACATGGCCGCAGCTTCCGGTCTTCTCGGGTGGTCTTTCATGGAGTGGTTGAGCCATGGCCGAGTGACTTTGCTGGGAGCATGCTCAGGTGCTGTCGCTGGATTAGTCGTGATCACTCCCGCCTGTGGTACCTGCTCTCCATTAAGTGCATTACTGATGGGAATCATGGGAGGAGCCGTTTGTTACCTCGCCTGTACCCGCCTGAAAAATGCCTTCCAGTACGATGACTCGCTGGACGCTTTCGGAATTCACGGCGTGGGAGGTCTGCTGGGTGCCATTCTGACGGGTGTTTTCGCGACCCGCATGATGAAAGGAGGCACAGAACCCCTGGGACTGATTGATGGAAATCCCGAGCAGATTCTCTATCAGGTGATTGCGGCCCTGGTGACGGCCTTTTATGCAGCATTCATTTCGGTCATTTTACTGAAGATCATCGATTCCAGCCTGGGATTACGCGTCTCTCAACAGGCAGAACTCCAGGGACTGGATATCGCAGAGCATGGCGAGGAAGGCTACATCTTCCACTGAAACCTCACCAACACTGAGCCTCACTTAGGACGGTGATCAGCGTCAAAACACGGCCTTCTGATTCAGCGGCACGCATTTTTCAGTGCAAATCAGCGATTGAGGACTCGAAGTGGATCAATTCATGCTCGATCCTTATCGAAATCCGTCCAAGCAGCAAGCAATTCTTGTTTGCTCGTGATCCCAGCAGTTCAGCAGTCTTTAGTTGCTGAATTTGATTGTTTGTTTGCAGATCTCCCTGCCCTGATTTCCACGTGAAGGAATGGTCTTGTGAAAAAAATTGAAGCCATTGTTCGCCATTTCAAGGTCGAGGAGATTAAAGAGGCATTGACCGAAGTGGGTGTGAAGGGCATCACCGCCAGTGAAGTTCGTGGCTTCGGGCGACAGAAAGGTCATCGGGAAACGTTTCGTGGAGCGGAATACACAGTGGATTTTCTGCCGAAGGTCAAGCTGGAGATCGTGGTTTCTGATGATCAGGAGCCGAAGGTTGTCAGTACGATTATCGCTGCGGCACAGACGGGCCAGATTGGCGACGGCAAGATTTTCGTCACCAATATCGATGAAATGATTCGAATTCGCACTGGGGAAATGGGTGACGAAGCAGTCTGACAAGTCTTCAACTGAATCGTTGCGGGCCAACCCTCTCAGTGCAGCCAGTTGATGCGAAGCCCCCCAAATCGCCATCAAGTTCTACCCTCTTTCAAAATTTGGACTAAAATCGGGCACAAAACCTGCTGAGTTATGTGTATAGTCGGCGGGAGTGACGAATCTCGCTGATATCTGTCAGTTTTGCGGACGTTGGCTGCTCACCGCAAAAATGGCTATCAGTCGCTGAGCAGTCGTCACATTCGGACCTATTGTCCGAAACGCCGGGGCACTCCACCAGTGCGGGTGGATTTGCCGGCTTCCGTTCTTTCAGAGGAAGGCATTGGTCGCATGAAGAAGATTGAAGCAGTGCTGCGTCACTACAAGCTTGAAGACGTCAAGAACGCCCTCACTCAGATCGGAATCCAGGGGATGACCGTGACTGAAGTTCGAGGCTTCGGTCGTCAGCGCGGCCACAAGGAAACTTACCGCGGCGCCGAATACACCGTCGATTTCCTCCCCAAGGTCAAACTCGAAGTTGTTGTTTCTGACACTGAAGTTGCCAAGGCCATTGAGACCATTACGAATGTGGCTCGAACCGGGCAAATTGGTGATGGAAAAATCTTCGTGACCTCACTGGCCGAAGTTGTGCGAATTCGTACAGGCGAAACCGGACCGGAAGCGATCTAGCCTCCGATCGAGCCATCCGCGATCATGCATTGATCACCGTCAACAGCGGCGAATGATTGGTATTCACAATCATTACGCCGCTGTTTTTATTGGCTCTTGAGTCTCTGCCTGCTGGACAGAATCGATTCCAGCGATTCGTCGTCCTCCAATTTCTATTTTTCTCGCATTGAAATCGGCCGATTTCGTCAGAGCGATCTTCACTTGTGCTAAATTCCCTATTGTCGAGAATACTCGATGGTTCTTCTGTGACGATTATCAGGCTTTCCCTGAACATCAACTTTGACGAAACAACTGCTGCCACTGACGCTTCATGACTACAGCCTCCTGCAAAACTCTGCCTACTGAGCGTGCACTTCGCCTGCCGGCTGCCCGGCAACGGCTGGACGAACTCAGACAGCAGATCTCCATACGAATTGCCCAGCACTCTACGGGCCTGCAGATCACCAGTTGGTTTTCCGAGCAGGTGGATGATCTCCTCAACCAACTCTGGAACGGCATCCTCACAGAATACCCGACTGAGTTTCGTGCGGAATTATCCTCCGCAATTGCCCTGATCGCAGTGGGAGGAACCGGACGCGGCGATCTGGCCCCCTATTCGGATATCGATTTGCTGATTGTGCATCGCACTGCGGGAGGTGAGAGGTGGCATGAATTTGCCGCACAATTTGTGAGAGATTGCTGGGATGCCGGACTCAAACTGGGCCACAGCACCCGCTCGATCCCCGATGCCATTCGCATGGCCCGGGACGACACTCAGTTTGCCACCTCACTGCTGGAAGCCCGATTGCTTGTCGGCCACAAACCACTCTTCGATGACCTGATGCGGAAATTCCAATGGAATGTCGTTCGAGGTCGGCTGCACACCATACTCTCTTCATCGATTGCCGAAAGAGACAAAGAACAGGCCGCACATGGTGCCACCAACCAGGAACTCGAACCTGATGTGAAACGCTCTCCCGGTGGTCTGAGGGATATCCATCTCATTCGCTGGCTCAGCCAGTTGAGAACTGGTTCAAGTGACCCGGAAGCCTTGCGTCTAGCTGGTTTAATGACGCGAGATGAACTTTTAAGACTCGTAACAGCCTATGACTATCTGCTCTCGATTCGACTGACACTGCATTTAGCTGCCGGACGGGCCAACGATGTCCTCACCCGTAGCGAGCAGGTACGAATTGCCCAGGATCGCGGCATCGAGGCCAGTGGTGGGCAGCTCGCCGTCGAAAAATTCATGCAGGAGTATTTCCGACACACGAGTACTGTCTCTGAGCTGGCCACACGACTGGTGAGAAAGCATTTGCCCTCGCGCTGGCAGGATGTCCTCTGGAGACCTGTCGTCACTCACCGGGTCGACACGATTTATCGCATCAGCCCGGACCAGATCGATGTTCCCCGGCGTTTTCGCAACCAGTTGGCTTCGCTGGAAGACCTTCTCAGGCTCTACTGGTCGGCCGCAATGTACAAGGTCCCCTTTGCTGACGATCTCGAAGAGTTTGTCAGTACCAGAACCCGCGAACTCCCCGAAACATTGACGGTCGAAGCGGGCAGGATTTTCCTCGATATTTTAAGCCGTTCTCGCTGCGTGAGCCGAATCTTGCGGAGCATGTATCGAACAGGCGTGCTTGAACTGGTACTGCCCTGCTTCCGGCATGTCAGATGCCTGTTACAGTTCAATCAGTACCACCACTTTACTGTTGATGAACACACGTTGAGGGCCATCGAAGCTGCAGAGTCCTTCGCCGAGTTACAATCGCCGCTTGGAGAAGCCTTTCGTGAAATTCGACATCGTGATGTCCTGTTTCTTGCACTGCTGCTGCACGATGCCGGCAAAGGATACGAAGAAGATCACTCGGAAGTTGGCAGACGACTGGCCATCGAAGCGGCTCAGCGGTTTCGCATGGCCTCGTATCATCGGGATACGGTGGTCTTTCTCGTCCACAAACATTTGATGATGGCGCATCTGGCCTTTCGGCGGGACACCACTGACCCCGATGTTCTGCTCCGTTTCACTCATGATGTGGGTACCGTCGATCGTCTGAGAATGCTCTATGTCTTGACGGCGGCAGATATCACGGGAGTTGGCCCCGGAGTCTGGAACGAGTGGAAGGCCGAACTGCTGGATAACCTTTTCAGTGGTGCGATGCAGGCACTTTCCGGCAACAGCGATATGCCGCAAATGATTGATCTCCAGTCGAGAGTTCTCTCAGCGGTGGTGGATGAACTTTCCCGTCCGACAACAGGGGAAGAAAAAGAGCGAATTGCCAAAGTGGTCAAGCAACTCTTTACCACTCTTCCGCGCCATTATCTGCAGGGAAATTCGGTCGAGAGAATTTCATCGGATCTGAGAATCGTCATGGAGCGCAGACCTGACGAAATTCATATCTCAGGCCGTTATGAACCCGAAACCAACTCCGTCGAGTATCGAATTATCACTCGGGAAAGTGTTGCCGAAGGATGTTTCCATAAGATTACCGGGGCCTTGACTTCCCAGCGCATGGAAATTCTTTCTGCCCAGATCTCGACTACAACGGAAGGCGTGATCATCGACAGCTTCCGGGTGAATGATATTGATCACTCAAATGAAGTTCCCCAGTTCCGCCTTGATGAAGTCTGCCGCACAATCCGGGGTGTGCTGACGGGTGAAACCAATGTCAATCAGCTTGTTGAACGCCGGCGGCGCATGATCTTTTCCAGGCCACTGATCGCGGGCCAGTTTTCCGATCTTCCTGAGCAGGTGTTGATCGATAATGAATCGTCTGAGCGATGTACGATTGTAGATATCTTCGCTCATGATCGCCCCGGGCTGCTCTACTCGATCAGTCGCCAGCTGTTTGAGCTTGAACTCTCGATTGTGCTGGCCAAAATTTCCACGCATCTGGATCAGGTGGTCGATGTGTTTTACATCACCGACAGGCGTCATCAGAAAATCAATGATCCCGAACGATTGCAGAAGCTGGAATTGCTGCTTCACGAGTGCATTTCACGAGTCAATTATGGTTAACCAGACTTGTTGATCTCACTTCACGAAGGAATCACGATTCTCTCATAAATCAGTGAGCCCCTGCCGGTTTACTGATAGCAATTCCAGAGATTGAGAAGAGGGATTGGTGAAAAATCACCAGGTGGCTATATTCTCTCAAAGCTGGAGAATTTCGAACCTGCCAGCGGCATGGGCAGAGCCCCGCTCTTCGGAGAACTCGTGGTGCACTATTGCGAAATGGAAGTCGCAGTTGGCGATGTCATTCGCCTCGAAAACTGTGTCATGACTATTCTCGATATCGATGGTGAAGAGATTACTGTCAAACTCGATCTGGATGACGAACCTTTTCCAGTCATTGGCAGTTTGACACTGTCTCGTCCCAGATAAACGGGTTTCGAGTCTTCGACGGCCCGGCATTTCCCGAAGCTGTGACCGCTTCGCCCAATCTGATTGCGCCTGGGTGCCAACGGATCGATGGCACTGCTATGATACCGTATGCACGTGTGCCAGATGTCTGCTTCGTTTTTTTAAAACAAAGCGATGGGAAAACAAAATTCTGGCTCCCCGCATCAGTGCAATTGCCAGCTTCAGTCAGACTTTCGCAAACATCCCATAGAAAATTGTCCTTCTATGAGAGTATTGCGAGGATATTTGCCACGACACAGGTTCCTATGGATACAGGTCAGCCAATCGAAGGACTGAGCACCATTGATGAAGCCATTGCGGCTCTCAAAATCGGTCGCATCATTATTGTGATCGATGACGAAGAGCGGGAAAACGAGGGCGATTTCGTTTGTGCTGCCGAATCGATCACACCAGAAATGGTCACCTTCATGCTCAGGTACGGAGCCGGTGTTCTGTGTGTTCCCTTAACGAAAGAAGCTGCCGATCGACAAGGTCTGGTTCCGATTGTGGACAGCTCACAGAACGATGCTCCGAACCACACTTTGTTTCTGACGCCCGTCGACCATCGTCACGCAGGGTCTGGTGTTTCCAGTGAGAACCGGGCCATGACGATCAGGGCGATGGCTGACCCGAAATCCTCCCGGCACGACTTTGTCAGGCCTGGTCATATTAATCCTCTGCTGGCCAAGGAGGGTGGCGTTCTAAGGCGTTCAGGACACACCGAAGCGACTGTCGATCTGATGAAGATTGCCGGGCTTGAGCCTGTGGGTGTGCTGATCGAAATCCTCAGCGAATCTGGTCAGGGCATGGCCGCACTGCCAGAATTAAGGCAACTCGCTACCAGACACTCCATGCCAATCATTTCGATTGAGCAGCTCATCCGCTATCGCCGGTTGCGGGAGCAACTGGTTTCCAGAGAAGCGGAAGTCCCTCTGAACACCCGGGAGTACGGTCAATTCAAAGTGATTGCTTATCGTGTCGAACACGATGATCAGCAGCCACTCGCTCTCGTATGGGGAGACCTGGCATCGGCCACAAACCCGCTGGTGCGCGTCCACTCCTCCTGCTTTACAGGTGACGTTCTGGACTCTCTTCGCTGCGATTGCGGCGACCAGCTTCATCTGGCCATGAGAATGATCAACAGCGCCGGTGCCGGCGCTGTGATTTATCTGCCGCAGGAAGGGCGTGGAATTGGTCTGACGGCGAAACTGAAAGCCTATATGCTTCAAGATGAAGGCTATGACACTGTTGAAGCCAATCACAAACTCGGCTTCAAATCCGACAGTCGGGATTACATGATCGGCCTGCAGATTCTTAAAGATCTGGGGTTATCGAGCATCCGATTACTGACAAACAATCCCAAGAAAATGCAGGCCTTTCCCGCCTTCGATCTCGATGTGGTTGAGCAGGTTCCCATCATCGCCCCGGACGATGAAAATCGTCGCCATTACATGGCAACCAAAC
Organism: Planctopirus limnophila DSM 3776; assembly: GCF_000092105.1. Classification (NCBI taxonomy): domain Bacteria; kingdom Pseudomonadati; phylum Planctomycetota; class Planctomycetia; order Planctomycetales; family Planctomycetaceae; genus Planctopirus; species Planctopirus limnophila. Next base: position 2,941,735 of record NC_014148.1, read on the forward strand.
GAGACAAAATGGGGCATCTGTTACCTGCCGAAATTGTGGTGCCGTCCTCGCCCAATGAGAACTCACCCCATTGACCTGAAATCAGCACTCAACGACTTCTGCCAGCTCTTGAGAATGGTTGTCCTCCCGTTGTGCCGCATCAAAATTGGCTTTAAATGCGGCAAAGGCGGCATCCAGCATGGCTGATCCATTCTCTGCCAATTCACCTCTCACGATTCGGAGATGAGCCGGAGCTTCAATACCAATTTTGACAGCTCCTTTCCCCGTCTGGACGACCTTAATGACGATATCATTTCCGAGGTGAATTGATTCCGATTTCTTGCGTGTCAACACCAGCATGATCGACTCCGTTCTCTACGCTCCAGTGGACAATTGTCACTCCTCCTTGTGACTCACCCGACAACAAACCTGGTTGTCATGGGTGCCTGCTTGGCATAGCCGAATCTCTATGCGATCTGCATGCCACGATGAAACCCCAGAGAAATATCCACGCACAATTCGGCATAACCATCTACAAATACAACACTTGTAAATCACCAGCGAATCTTCGGCCGAATCTGCCGACTGTGGTTCCCAGCACTTTTTTACAAACCATCAGCCGGAAACTTGTGTAAACCTCGTCAGGCCGCAAGATCCAGAAAGTCGAAAATACATCTCGCTGGAGGCTGCACCTGTACGAAACGGGCTGGTGACCACATGACGACCTCCAGGTGAGCCGTGCTTATTTGTCATGCCGTCGCCGGAAAGGCGAGCAAATCGTGGCGGCTCGATTGCAAGCTGACTCTGACCAGTTATACTTCAAAATCTTTCTTGCGTGTTTTCGGACTGGAAACTCGCATTTTGGGCGAATTGGACTTCCGCAGATGAGAGGATGACCCCATGGGGGCTCAATGTGATCTCTGTAACAAATCAGTGACTTTCGGCAACACGCTTCAGCAGCGTGGTAAGGCGAAGTACCTGGGTGGTAACGGTCGCAAGACCACGGGTATCTCCCGTCGTGTCTTCCGTCCCAATCTGCAATCTGTCAACGTTCAGGTTGGCGAACGCAGCCAGAAAATGATGGTCTGCGTGAAGTGCATCCGCTCAGGCGTTGTGGCCAAGAAAGTTGTCCGCAAACCATTCACACTCCCTACAGTTTAGTTCGAATATGCCACGTTCCCTGGCATAGTCTCAACTAAATTTCTTGTGATGACTCACTCATACAGTGCTGACTAAGAACAATCGCAACTGTCAGCGAGTTTACAGTTAAGCAGTTGATGATTAGTTTGTAAGCCCGACGATTCTCCTCATATCGCTGAGGGAAATTGATCGGGCTTCTGCCTTTCATCATGCCGGGATTTCATCATGACTGAACCACAACAGGCAACGGAAACCAGCCCTGCTCTTTCACTTTCCGATGTGGCACGAATTGCTCGCCTGGCACGACTGAAGCTCACTGAGAATGAACTTGCGATCTACTCGATTCAACTCGGCAAGATTCTCGAATTCATGACGGTCCTTCGCGAGGTGGATACGACAGGCATCGAACCCATGGTTTCCGCCGTTCCCTGCGAGAATGTGTTTCGAGAAGATCTCATTGTGGAATCTCTTCCCCGAAAGCTGGCTCTCGCGAATGCCCCGAAAACGGATGGCAAGTCATTTTTGGTTCCCAATATTCTTGGCTAAGCTCAGAATGGGTCCCTTCGCACAGAATGCCTTGTTTGCTCAAAAGATCTGACTTTTTTTCCCGACGTAGAGCCAGTGTCCTGAAGGAGAATTTTGGTGACTCTTGAAGCCGGCAGTTCCCTGAAGACAGGAAGTGGCACTGGGACTTCTTCAATTGGATCTCTTTTCAGGGCATTGAATTCAGGAACAACCACGAGCCGCCAGATCGTCGAGTCCTGCCTCAACGCGATCGATCAAAGAGATGGCTCGATTGGAGCCTTCCTGCACGTCGACCGTGAACGGGCACTTCAGGCAGCCGAAGCCAGTGATCTTCGGAGATCCACCGGGGAAGTTCGAGGCCCGCTGGATGGTCTCCCCATTTCCATCAAGGATGCCATCTGCGAAGCAGGTCAACCAGCCACGTGTGCCAGCCGGATCCTCGAAGGTTATGTTTCGCCTTACTCGGCAACGGTCATCGATCGCCTGCATGCCGCAGGAGCCATTCCTCTGGGACGCGTCAATCTCGATGAATTTGCCATGGGATCGTCGAGTGAAAACTCGGCCTATCAATTGACCCATAATCCCTGGGATCTCACGCGCACGCCCGGTGGCTCCAGCAGTGGTTCTGCCGCCAGCGTGGCAGCACGCATGGTCCCCGGCTCACTGGGGAGTGATACAGGTGGATCGATTCGTCAACCCGCCTCCCTTTGTGGAGTTGTGGGCCTCAAACCGACCTATGGCCGAGTTTCACGTTACGGGCTGGTGGCATTTGCCAGTTCTCTGGAGCAGATTGGCCCCTTCTCACTCGATGTTTTCGGTGCCGCAGCTTTACTGCAGACCATCGCCGGTCACGACCCGCATGACTCCACCTGTGTGAACACTCCCGCCGAAGATTATCTGCAAACACTCGATACTCCACTCGCGGATCTCCGGATTGGAGTTCCCAAAGAATATTTTGGTGAAGGGCTCGACCCCGAGGTTCAGAACATCGTCGAAGAGGCTTTGGCAGTTTATACACAGCACGGTGCGAAGCTCGTTCCAGTCGAGCTTCCCCACAGCAAGTATTCGGTAGCAACTTATTACATTATCGCCCCATCGGAAGCATCGAGTAACCTCGCCCGATTTGATGGCATTCACTATGGCTATCGCAGTCCGAACTTTACAGATCTGGAATCTCTGTATGCGGCCAGTCGGGGGGAAGGCTTTGGTCCTGAAGTCAAACGTCGCATCATGCTGGGAACTTATGCTTTATCGGCCGGATATGCTGACAAATACTACGTCAAAGCCCTGCAGATCCGGCGATTGATCCGCCAGGATTTTGATGCAGCATTCCAGCAGTGCGATGTGATTGCCGGCCCAGTGACACCCACACCCGCCTTCAAGCTGGGTGAACTGGCAGACGACCCCTTGGCAATGTATCTGTCAGATATCTATACCATCGCTGCGAATCTGGCCGGGATTCCGGCAATTTCGATACCTGCCGGTTGGACTGCCAGTGGCCTGCCAGTGGGATTGCAGTTGCAAGGGCCGGTCTTTACCGAAAGCCGCCTCTTGCGTGCCGCTCGAATGCTTGAAATCGACCGCCCCTGGATTGATCGATTACCACCAGCTGCAGGCGGGTAATGGCTAATGGACAACCAGTCGTCTGATCGTCTTTCCAGTGTTTCGCCTCCGTCTGTTTTTGTATTCTGTCTGAGAGCCATGGCATGAAATACGATGTCATTATCGGTCTTGAAGTTCACGCTCAGCTTCAGACGAAGACCAAAATCTTCTGCGGTTGTGCGACCGACTTTACACCAGATGCGCCCAATATCCGCACCTGCCCTGTCTGTTTGGGGCTTCCGGGCGCCTTGCCGGTGTTGAACAGACGGGCGTTCGAAATGGCCGTCAAGGCGGCCTTGGGTCTCCGCTGCCAGATCGCCCATTTCACCAAATGGGATCGCAAACAGTATTTCTATCCGGATCTACCCAAAGGCTATCAGATCAGCCAGTACGATTTGCCATTCAGTCATTCGGGTCTGATGGAGATTCCCGCAGATCCAGAAGTGGCTGGCGCGGAAGGCTTGACTCGAAAAGTGCGCATCATCCGGGCTCACCTCGAAGATGATGCAGGCAAGAACATTCACGATGAATCGGGCCGGGGATCAGAGAGTCAGGTGGACTTGAACCGCGCAGGAACACCCTTGGTCGAGATTGTCACTGAACCCGATCTTCGATCGCCCAAAGAAGCTCGCATGCTGCTGGAAGAAATCCGGCTGCTGCTGCTCTACTTCGGTGTTTCCGACTGCAATATGCAGGAAGGAAATCTGCGCTGCGATGCGAATATCAACCTGCATCTTCACCATGATTCGGGCATAACCACCAAAACCCCGATTGTCGAAATCAAGAATCTCAACAGCTTTCGCTTTCTGGAGCAGGCTTGTGAGTACGAAGTTTCCCGACAATTGAAAACTTATGGCCACCTTGAGGAAATCGCGGATCGCACCAAACGAACATTTGGCTATGACCCACAACGCGGCGTCACGATTGAACAGCGCAGTAAAGAAGAAGCTGCTGACTACCGGTACTTTCCTGATCCTGATCTGGTGCCGGTGATTGTGACTGCTGATCAGATCCAATTGTGGCAAGCCGATCTCCCGGAACGTCCACAGGATCGCCGTCAACGCTATCAGACGGAATTGGGATTGAGCCCGTATGATGCTGGCGTGATCATTGAACAAGGGCGTGCTTTCGCCGATTTCTTTGAACAGATTGTCGCGCATGGGGCTGAACCCAAACAAGCCTCCAACTGGATCACTCAGGAGATCCAGCGCATTCTCAATGAACGCAAATGCTCGATCGGGGAATTCCCGGTATCCGCTGAACTGGTGGGGACAATCCTGAAGAAAGTGAGCGACAAGCAGCTCACACTCAAGGCGGCTCGGGAAGCTCTTGACGCTCTAGTTTCATACAGCGAAGAAAACACGGTCAGCCAGGAAACACTCGAGAAAGTCATCCAGGAGCGCGGGCTGGCCATTGTTCAGAATGATGAGTTGCTCCTGAACATTATTCAGCAGGTCATTCAAAAGAACCCCAAACCTGTGGCCGATTATCTCGGCGGTAAACAGGCTGCCGCAGGCTCACTCCTGGGCCAGGTAATGCGTGAAGCCCGGGGTGCTGATCCTCAATTGGTGAAGAGTCTGGTCACACAGGCTCTCGACGCCCTGAAAAGCGGGAATTCCTGAATCGATGCCCCCTTCTCGAATAAATAGATAGCCCCGTCGAGATGTTTCTTTGGTATCGTGATGTTGAGAGAGTTCACCAAAAGAATTGAGCATCTACTCGTCATGGCATCAGGTTCAATGTGAATACGCTCCAACTCCAGAGCCGACCCCGGCATGATCGTTCGAACCTCGCAAGGCTTTCGTTTGCGAGATTTCGTCGAACGATCGGACTTTGGATTTGTGTGAGTCTTTGTGTCGTGATCACCCCTTCCCTGGGGGATGAACCCAAACCAGCATCGAATATCAGTCAAGGTGCAGGGATTCAGGAACCCAGTCAGTTACCTCAACCCCAGCAAACGCCCGTTCCTCCACCAAGTGGAGCGGCTGCGATCACGCCTGACTCACCACAAAGGCAATTACTGTCTGTCTCGGACATCAAGAAAAACTGGGTGATTTTTTCCGTTGAAAAAACCGGTCGAGACGATGTCTGGAAAGTTCAGAAAGCCGCCACCGAGGAAGATTCCGAACTCATTTGTCTCGGTAAACCTTTTGGGTATCTTCAATCCCCTGAGAAATTCGCTGACTTTGACATGGGGTTTGAGTGGAAGTATCCCGACGACCCGAATGGGAACAGTGGCCTGCTGGTCTACACCGACAAGGAAGAGAGAATCTGGCCGGACTCCATTCAGATCCAGTTGCATGCCCCCGCAGCCGGAAGCATTTTCCCGGCTGGAGCCGCAACTTCGAGTACCACCATCAACGTCAAAGGTCTCTCCCGCCCTGCAGGTGAGTGGAATTCGTTACAAGTGAGCAGCCGGAGTGGCCGACTCGCTGTCGTTGTGAATGGAACTCGAGTTGGGGAAGTTCTGGCAACAGATCAAACCAGTGGCCGACTCGCTCTCCAGAGCGAAGGGGCCGTCGTGCATTTTCGCCGCTTCTGGCTGAATCCTGCCCCCAAAGAGAATTCTGTTACTCTGGAGAAGTCTGTGACTGTGGAGACTGACAAACCACCGACGAAAGTTGATCCTGATCCTGTCGGTTCGTCTGAACCCAAGCCGCCAGCGGCGAACCCGCAGTCCTGATGCACAGAAATCGCTCGATTCGAAATGAGACAATGCGATCTGCGCAACCCGCAAAGTCTGTCATACCAATCGTGAAATCTGCAAAGTGCGGCAGATCAGTGGCCATGCTCTCTACTGGCAGTTGGCACAATTTTTGGCGGAATCGACGTCAGGCTTTCCTTACCCCATTTCGCAATGATACCATCCACAGACAGGTTCCAGAGACCTTCAAGGTGATGGGCTGAACCTCGACTCATAACTTTTTCCGGAGCCGTTTCATTTATGGCTGCTGCCGATCCGTTCCATTCGATCTGTCAAATCCGTACATCATCTGGCGAATACAACATCGCCAGCCTCCCAGCCCTGGAAAAGGCGGGCCTGGCGAAGCTGAGTGAACTACCCTTCTCGATCCGTGTGCTGCTGGAAGCATGCCTTCGTAAGGTCGATGAGTTTGTTGTCACAAGCGAGCATGTGCGTCAAGTGGCCGGCTGGAATGCAGCGGCACCAGCACAGATCGAAATTCCATTCTTCCCAGGTCGAGTGGTGTTGCAAGACTTTACCGGGGTTCCGGCGGTTGTCGATCTGGCCGCGTTGCGTTCTGCCATGCAGCGGATGTCCAAAGATCCCCGCAAAATCAATCCGCTGGTCCAGTGCGATCTGGTCATTGATCACTCAGTTCAGGTCGATTACTTCGGCACCGAACAATCGCTGCAGCAGAACATTGATCTTGAGTTCGAACGCAATCTGGAACGGTACCAATTGCTGCGCTGGGCTCAGCAGGCCTTCAGCAATTTTGGCGTGGTTCCACCAGCGACCGGCATTGTCCATCAGGTCAATCTCGAATACCTCGCCAAAGGTGTGCTCACAAAAGATGGCTTTGCCTTCCCGGACAGTCTGGTGGGAACCGACAGCCACACGACGATGATCAATGGCCTGGGTGTCGTGGGCTGGGGTGTGGGTGGTATTGAGGCCGAAGCCGTCATGCTCGGGCAGCCGATCTACATGCTGATGCCTGAAGTCGTCGGCTTTAAGCTGACAGGCAAGCTCCCCGAAGGAGCAACGGCGACAGACCTCGTTCTGACCGTCACACAAATGCTGCGTAAGCATGGAGTGGTTGGGAAGTTTGTCGAGTTCTTTGGCACCGGGCTTTCGAGCATGTCATTGGCCGACCGGGCAACGATTGCCAACATGGCCCCTGAGTATGGCGCCACGATTGGCTTCTTCCCTGTTGACGCTGAAACTCTGCGTTACATGCGGCGCACTGGTCGCACAGATGCTGAAGTCGAGCTGGTGGAAACTTATTATAAAGCCCAGGGTCTCTTCCGTACGGATGATACACCGGATCCCAAGTTCACAAGCACCTTGTCGCTTGATCTTTCGACGGTCGTTCCCTCAATGGCCGGCCCCAAGCGTCCTCAGGATCGTGTCCTGCTGACGGACATGAAGTCGCAATGGCACAGCGATCTGGCCAAGGCCTTTGGAAAGACCGAACCAGCTCAACCAGTAAAGGTTGGTCAGAATGGTTCGTCATACGAAATCGGTGATGGCGCCGTCGTGATTGCGGCGATTACCAGTTGCACCAACACCAGCAATCCATCAGTCATGATTGGCGCAGGTCTGCTTGCCCGTAATGCGGTCAAGAAAGGTCTGACGAGAAAGCCATGGGTCAAAACCAGTCTGGCTCCCGGCAGCCGGGTGGTGACTGACTATCTGGCCAAGACCGGGCTGGATCAGCCACTGGATCAACTAGGCTTCAATACTGTGGGCTACGGCTGTACCACGTGTATTGGAAACAGCGGACCATTGCCAGACGAAGTTTCCAAGGCGATTCGAGATGGAAATCTGGTCGCTGCAGCTGTTCTTTCGGGGAACCGGAACTTCGAAGGTCGAATCAATGCCGACGTCAAAGCCAACTACCTCGCCAGCCCGCCGCTGGTGGTCGCTTATGCCATCGCTGGAACGACCGATATCGATCTGACCAAAGATCCGATTGGGACAGGCTCATCGGGAGAAGCGGTTTACCTGAAGGATATCTGGCCTTCCTCCAAAGAAATCGAAGCTGCCATCGAAGCGGCCATCACTCCCGATGTCTTCCAGCGCGAGTATGGAGCAGCGACCAAGGGCCCGGAAGAATGGCAGAAGATCGGTGGTGCTGGCGGCGACTTGTACCAGTGGGATACGAAAAGCACTTACGTGCAGGAACCTCCCTTCTTTGTCGATATGCCGGCAACGCCATCGCCAATCACCTCGATCCATAATGCCCGCTGTCTTCTCTCAGTCGGTGACTCTGTCACGACCGATCACATCAGCCCTGCTGGTAACATCAAGGCCACCTCTCCTGCAGGTCTGTTCCTGCAGTCAGAAGGCGTCAAGCCCATCGACTTCAACAGCTATGGTGCAAGGCGTGGCAATGATCGCGTCATGACTCGCGGAACATTTGCCAACATTCGCCTGAAGAACCTGCTCTGCCCCGGCACAGAAGGTGGAGTGACGGTTCACTTTGGTACCGGCGAACAGATGTCCGTCTACGATGCCTCGATCAAGTATAAGGCTGAAGGAACACCTCTGGTGGTCCTCGCTGGAGCCGAATACGGAACTGGCTCATCACGCGACTGGGCTGCCAAGGGAACGTATCTGTTAGGCGTCAAAGTCGTGATTGCCACTTCATTTGAGCGTATTCACCGTTCGAACCTGGTCGGTATGGGTGTGTTGCCACTGCAATTCCGCGAAGGAGAATCGAGAGAACACCTGGGACTGGACGGAACTGAGGTCTTCGATGTTCAACTCGATGATTCGCTCAAGCCATTGCAACCTGTGGAAGTAATGGCACACAAGGCCGACGGCACCATGATCTCGTTCGTCTGTACCTGCCGAATCGATACGCCTGTGGAAGTAGAGTATTACCGCAATGGCGGAATTCTCCATAAGGTTTTGAGGCAGCTTGCAGCCGAGTAACTCCTGATAGAAAGCCGGCAGCAGCCACTCGATTTTCCAGGCTGTTGACATGACTTTGCTGGAAAGCCCCCGGCCTTATGGCTGGGGGCTTTCTGTTTTTGTGTCGAAGCCGGCAATGCGTTCGGCCGCCTGTTCGCCACTGGCGATGGTATCGGGAATTCCCACTCCATCGTAGGAGTTGCCCGCCAGCACGATTCGAGGTGTCTGTGCAAGCTGTTCGCGAATCCTGGCGACGAGTTCCCGGTGGCCCAGATGAAATTGCGGCATCGCCCGAGGATATCGCACAATACGCGAAACCACGGGTTCTCCTTCAACTCCTAACATCTCCTGCAACTCCTGATGCACGAGTTTCTGCAACTGTTGATCGTCCAGTTCGCACAACTCTGGCTGTAGCGCTCCGCCGACAAACGTTCGCAACAATGCACAACCCGGAGGGACTCGATCGGGGAACTTCCGATGCGAAAATGAGACCGCCAGAATTTTGCGACGCTCGACCCGTGGAATCACTAAACCGAAAGCTCCCAGCGGTTTTTTGATCTGCGATTCCTGATGCCCCGTAACAACGATGACACTCGAAGCGAATTCAATTCGGGAGAGCTCCTGGGAAAGACTCGCCTGATCCGTGGCCAGAAGTTCCGCCGATTTCCACGCAGGAAGTGCCAGGATCACTGTGTCAAAAGTTTCTGGTCGTCGACCCTTTGTATGCAGTACGACCTCACTTTGATGAGCAGCATTTTCGTTTTGGGATTGATGTTCGACTCGAGTGACTTCGGTACTCAGTCTTAAGGAAATTTGGCCGACGATTCTTGCAAGTAACCAGTCCACCAGTTCCTGCATGCCACCTTTTAATCCCAGAAACAATCCATAGCGGGCTCCTGTGGCCTGCTGTTGGGGAGAGCCTCGCTTCTGCAAAGCACGAACTGTCGCTGCACGAATCAGACTGCCGTATTGTTTTTCATCCGCCGGAAAACGAGGAAGTGCCGCTTGAATACTCAGCTTGGACGGGTCGGCCGTATAAATACCGCTTACCAACGGTTGTACCAGTCGGTCAAATGCTTCCCGGCCGAACCTTCGCACAACGAACGCTTCCAGCGACTCATCGTTCTCGTCTTGCCTGGGTGGAACAAAACGCTCACCGAGCATGCGCAGTTTGCCTGAGACTGATAACAGGGATGTCGTCAGGATGGGCAAAGCCTTGGAAGGAGTCATCAGGTTGACCCCTTCTGGCACGAGGCATAACTTCTTGCCACGAAGAATGTAGGCCCCTCGAAAGTTTTTACTCATACCAATCAGAGAATCTTTCAGCCCGAGGCGAAGGCAAAGATTCAATGCTGCTGGTTTATCAGTGATGAAGGAATCGCCCCCCAGATCAATCTGATACCCGGCAATTGATTCAGTCCCAACGAGCCCACCCAGCCGAGATTGCGATTCAAACAACGTGATCTCAAATCGTCGGTTCTGCTCGGCAGCAATTTCGACCAGGCGATGTGCAGCAGCCAGTCCACTCAAGCCACCACCGACAATGGCAATTCGGAAGGGTGAAGAAGATCTTCTGGGAGAATCACTTTTGTACCCGCCCTGATCAGATCCTCCAGGAGCATTCATAATACTTCTCAGAAAAGTGGTCTACTGGCAGGTGAAAGAGCGATTTCAACGAGCACCTGACTCATGAACATGGCGTACCAACTCTTTCACTTTCTCAGGATCGACTTCCGGATAGACACCATGCCCGAGATTAAAGACGTGTCCACGATGACCTCGACTGGCCTCGAGAATGGCATCGGCCTTCGCCTTCAAGATAGGAAGATCAGCTTCGAGGACCAGTGGATCGAGATTGCCCTGAATCCCCTTGGAATCACCGACGAGCTTCCAGACATCACCAATATCGTGCCGCCAATCGATGCCGAGGAGGCTTCCTCCCGCTTCATTCTGCATGGCCAGTAGTGCCGGATTTCCCGTCATGAAGTTGATGACTGCCACATGCGGCATCAATTCCCGAATGACAGCTTTTGTGTGGGGCAAAACAAATTCTCGATAATCCGAAGGAGATAAGCAGCCCGCCCAGCTATCGAAGATCTGCACGGCCTGACATCCGGCAGCCGCCTGGGCCAGCAGATATCTGACAATCGTCCGCGAGAGTCTCCCCATCAGTTCGTGCCATTCTTCCGGATGGTTGTACATCCATCGTTTGGTATGCAGATAATTGCGAGATCCCCCCCCTTCCAGAACATAAGAAGCCAATGTGAATGGCGCCCCGGCAAAACCCAGCAAGGGGATGTTTCCGGGAAGGTCTTTGCGAATGAGGCGAATCGCATCGTAAACAAATCCAAGAGAACTCAAATCTTCGAGTTCGCGAAATCGCTGCAAATCTTCAGGAGCCCGCAAGGGATTATGAATCACAGGCCCTTCCCCTTTGGCGTATTCCAGATCAATGCCCATGGGGCGAAGCATGGGCAGTAGATCGGCAAAGAGAATCGCGGCATCGACATCGAGCACTTCCCGCGCAGTGAGCGTCACTTCGGCTGCCAAGGCGGGGGTTTCGCAAAGTTCTAAAAAGGTCACTTTGCTGCGAACAGCCATGTATTCGGGCAGATATCGCCCAGCCTGACGCATGATCCAGATGGGAGTGGTATCAGTCGCTTCACGGCGAACGGCTCGCATAAAGCGACTGTCAGCCAATTCCGTTGTCATCATCAGAGGAGTTACTTTCACAGGAAGATTTTGGGCATGAGGCCATCGAGTTTTCAGCGAAATTTCAGGGATGCCCGCAACAACAAAGATAGACGAGTCGGGCCGAGAATTTCAGCAGCATCCAGGCAAAAGGCAAATCCTTCAGTCTTTGGTAATTCACTGTTTTCGGGCAACAATCGGCAAACCGGCCTCACAAACCAGCTTGACCAGTGGGCCCATTTTAGGATGCTCGGGTTCTAAGTCAGGAGCAAGCCCCTGCTCGATAAGCGTTTCTGTCGCAGTGGGGCCAATCGAACCAATCACACACCGGTTGGCTGCCTGAAGAAACTGTATTTTCAACCCCATGCGATCGGCGACTTCCAGCACATGATGCACCTGCTGAGCACTCGTCCACAAGAGAGCATCAAACTCACCTCGCACACAGGTACGAATCGCATTTTCAAGGGGATTTAAATCTTCTGGCAAAGCCCATCGATAGACGGGAACCCTCGTCACAATGGCACCACGCTGCTGAAGTTCCTCGTACAATAACTCATTGGGCTGACCATATTCCTGCACAGCCATCGAAACGGATTGAAGTGCACCCCAATCGTCGAGAGTGGAAAGCAGTTCTCGCCAGGTGTTTGGTTCGGGGGCACGCGCATCAACATGCACACCCCACTCCCTCAGCACGGCATGGGGTTTGGGCCCACGAACAATCGTCACGCAGCGATCCCAGGCAGCCAGGATCTCGTCTCTGGGAAATCGAGTTTCCAATACTTCAAGTAAAGCTCTCGCCCCCACACCGGTGAGGAAAACCATCAGGCGGAATTCGTGATTGAGTAATCGTTCCCCAAATCGGAACGCCTCAGGGTTCTCTCCGAGAGAAATCTCACGCATCGACGGTGCAATCGTGGCGAGCCCGCCCATACGCTCGATCAGCGAAGCCATCTCCTCGCCACGGCGGCTCTCGAAAGAGCAGATTTTCAGGCGGTCAGTCTTATCATTACTGACTGGATGAGATGAGCTCTGCACGTTCGCCTTTCCCAACATGTCACCTGCTTCAGCAGTCTCTGAATGACCAGATTGCTCGCTGAAGTGTATCAAACATGTGAGGTGGCGTCCGCTGGACATCACCCGGAAAGCTGGTGGTAGATAAATTCCACCAGACTTGGGGAGTACTCAGCGCAAATTCCAAGATGAACAAAAGGCCGACAGGGGTGAAAGACTGGCAGTGTAGGCGCTCGCCCGAGTAAAGCCAAACGACCACACCCGGCTACACTGCCAGCCTTTCACCCCTGTGCAGGCTGTCTAATCAGTGGGCAATTTATGCGCCATTCGTTGAACAAACGGCACGACACCCGAGAAATGCAAGAATTGAACTTGTTTTCGCACATTTGACCTCTTCAATTTTTCACAGGAGCATCAATGGCCGATTCGGAATGGCTGATCTCTTAAGCAAATGGGCTGGCTCTTCGCTTAACTTTCATGCAATCACAAAAATATACAAAAAAACACTAATGTATCTGGAATTACATCACTTCATGACGATGCATAACGCACCTTCAGTTCCCGCATTTCGGATTTTCTTGCGACGACAGCCAGTCAAATTAGTACAATCAAAACAGCATCCGTATTCTGGAAGTTGAGCTAAGGATCAGCAGGCGTGGATAACGCTGAACCACTAGAACATTGGACATCCCATATCGGCCTTTTCGGGTGGTACAAACTGGCGTTTCCCCCCAGTTGGAGTCTCATCGAGCGGCAGGGACATGTCCTGCTCCGCCCTGCAGAAGGCCAGGCGACACTCTCTTTAACCGTCTCGTGGTCCAATCAGCCAGCCGATCCACAATCTGCACTCAAGAAGCTGCTCATTGATAAGTACGCACACCGCCGCCGCATGCAGGTGCGAGGCTCTGCTCACCCTGGCAACAATACTGGCTGGCATTGCGGCGAGACACTTCTTCAGCCTCCTGCGAGTTTCTGGAAACGTTTGTGGGAACGCGGGAATTGGCAGAAGTTTCAGGTGACCGTGATTGCTGAAGGGCACCTGCTGCTGGTGGCAGAGCTGTTACAAGGGAGTGATGTTGATCATGAGTTTCAGACGTTAGCAAAAGTTGTGATCCAGACTCTGAAACTGAATCCTGCACCCTGCGATCCACCGAATGTCTTTATCGCCAGAGCTGTCGATTTTATTCGACAGGCTCATCCCGATCTGAATTGTCAGCAGGCTGGTGATCTGCAGATTCATCTGGGAGGGAGCACTGTCAGCCTCGTGAATTTTTACCGCGAGTACCTGCATAGACCCAACTACTTTGAAGCGATTCTCGAAAACGCCGTGGGAACTCTGGTCAACCTGCAAAAGGAGACCTCCGGGAACTTTCGTCCCAAACGGGAGAGCGTAGTTCATCGGCTGATTCCCATGCTTTACCCCCAAAAATCGATTCGAAATGCCGTCGGTCCAGGACTGTTTGATACGGATCACTGGGAAGGCGGCCCCTTGCAACTGGCAACTCGCGAAGCCAACGAACTGGGTTTCGTCTGTGAAGGGTTCGCAGCAGATCTGGCGATGACTTATGTTGTTGATGAAGAGCAGGCGTACTGGTATGTGCAGCCGGCACAGCTTGAAGACTGGGAGATGACTTACGAGGAACTGCGATCCATTGCTCTGGAAAATCTCGATCGACATTTTGAAGCCCACCCGATGGAAATGACCGTCATCGAGAGTGAGCACGGACCGGCGGTCGCCATGCCTACCAAACCGGATGCCTACAATGCCGCACGACTGGCGAGTGAGTCTTTCCGCGAGCGATTACGTCTACTTCTGGGCGGGTCGTGTGTGGTCGGTGTCCCGAATCGAGATTTTTTCGTCGCAGTCAGCCTTTCCTGTGAAGAGACTGTTGAACAAATTCGTGAACGAGTGACCGTGGATCATCACCAGATGACCCATCCACTCACTTCGCGACTGCTGCTGATTACGGCCGATGGTGTCAGCGAATATGTCTGAAGTCGCGATTACAAGTTGAGTATTCGTATCATCCATTGAATCGCACACTGGAATTATTCATACAGTATCGGTTAGGTGCACAATCGCCTCGTTGAAATCAATGCTTAATTGCTAAGGGAAATGTTTGTGGAACGCTCGATGATTCTTCTGGGGACGGGAACCAGTCATGGCGTTCCGATCATTGGGTGTCACTGTCCGATCTGTCTGTCAGAAAACCCTCGAAATCGCCGGACACGTTCAGGCGTTGCAGTCGAAGCCCCCGAAGGTCTTTTTCTGATCGACACATCGCCCGAGCTGCGAATTCAACTCATTCGAGAGAAGATCGATCTCGTCCATGCGGCAATCTACACGCATTCCCATGCCGACCATATCTTCGGGCTCGATGACCTCAGGCTCTTTGGTTATCGACTCAATCGACCAATCCCCCTCTACTGCGAAGAAATTGTCGAGCAACAATTAAGAGCAGCGTTCTCGTACGCGTTTGTCCCTCCGCCCCCTGATTTGCACATGGGGGCTGTCCCCATGCTCAAATTTGAGCGACTCTCTCTGGAACCTTTTCAACTTTTAGGGCTGAATATCCTTCCCATCCGTTTGATGCACGGCAAACTTCCCGTCCTGGGTTTCCGGATTGGGAATGTGGCTTTCTGCACTGATGTCAGCTTTATCCCCGAAGAGAGTCTGGAGCGACTCATGGGCCTGGATGTGCTCATTATCGATGCCCTTCGCGACACACCTCATGCCACGCATTTTGGGATTCCGCAGGCACTGGAGATTATCCAATTGACACAGCCCAAACGAGCTTTTTTGACCCACGTTTCGCATCATCTCGATTACGAAACGACCAACAAGCGACTCCCGCCTCATGTGGAACTGGCGTATGATGGCTTGCGAATCCCCTTGACCTGAGATCGTGATCTTGGGAAGTTCACTCTCTGTGTCAATGACTTCCTGGTGCACAGAAGACAGGCCGCCCGATGAACCACGAACAGGCGTGCTGGAATTATCTCAAGTTGGCCAGTGTGGCAGACCAGAAGGGGCAATGGCTGCCTCGCAATCGCCTCCTGCTCATGGTTTCAATCACTGCAGCGCGCGCCGGCTGGCTGGATCTGGCTGACAAAGCTCGACAGTTATTGATTGCCTCAAATCCCAGACATCCCTTGAACTCACCCCTGCCGATCGCCAACTCGCTCAATCAGGAATCTGTTCAGTCACTGATTGATCGTTACTCCAGGCAGGTGAACTATGAGCGGGCAGAGCATCTGGTACTGCAATCGCACGACGCCCAAAGTCTCCCGCCAGAAACGAGTGAGTATCAGGCATGCCTGGAACTTTTCCATCGGCTGTCCACAAACACGACTGGCACGTCGTTTTCTGCAGAAGATGCTTGAATATTCTGATTGCGCAGTTTTTGGCGGTGCCATTATGGAGTTGGTACTTGGTAGACATCCTTGTACCACGTGAGCAATCGGCGAGTCATCGCTGCCACACGGGCCTGATCTGCCGATGCCCGGTTGGTTGTTTCCTGCGGATCGAGTTCAAGCTGATAAAGTTCCGCATGCTGCCCCTCGTGATCGACTAGAAGTTTCCATGGGCCTTCACGCATGGCCAGGAATGGACTGCGATTGGCTGCATCTTTCGGGAAGGCGAACGCTTCGGACTTACGTCCGTATTCCCAGAAATCTGCTCGTAGCTGCTGCTCTTCAATCACTGGTCCTGCCGTCGCCTGTGTGAAACTCCCTGAGCAATTGTGTCCATCGAGCTTCCAGGAATTGGAGGCCAGCAACTGCTCGCCAGTGCTTCCTCCGGCATAGGCAAGTAATGTAGGAAGCAGATCGAGACTGGTCAGAACCGTTCGATCATCCACTGCACCGGCAGGAATTCTTCCAGGCTGCCAGACGATGAAAGGCACTCGAATTCCCCCTTCATACAAACTGAGTTTGGAGCCGCGTAACCCTCCGGTCCGTTCCTGATCAAAGGTGGGCAGCGGTCCATTGTCACCCATAAAGACCACCAGTGTCTTTTCGGCCATGGAATTCTGGCGAATCGCTTCGATCAATCGTCCCATCTGCTGATCAAGATTCGCCATCACGGCTCGATAGCGATCACGCTCCGTCACTTCCCTGGCAGGAGTAGCGCCCTGCTGTAGAGCAGATAACTGCTCCTGGCTGGGCCTGAAAGGAACATGGACATCATCCAGCCAGAGAGTAATGAGAGCCGGCTGTTGAGGATCTTTTTTCAGAAACTCCATAGTCTGATCAACCAGCCAGTGTGTTCGTCGGGAACGGTGCACCTGACCCGGCTCTAACTGTTCTGACCACGGTGGATACTGCTTTCCCAGAGGAGTGGCAGGTTCCGGGCTTTCCCATGTCCCTTGGGCATGGTCGTAGCCATACGCCGCGAACTTGGGAGCATTGGTCACATCTCGACCACCACCTAAATGCCATTTTCCCAAATGGCAGGTTCGATACCCGATCGATTTGAAAATTCTCGCCATGGAAGGAGCTGTAGGGCTCAAAAAATCGGCTTGCCCGCAAGCCTTGTTTCCGGCTCTTGTCTGAAGATAACTGGTAATCTTATGCCGACCGGGATAGCGACCAGTGACCAGAGCCGCACGAGAGGGAGAACAGATGCAGGAGGCAGAGTAAAACTGCGTCCACCTCTTCCCTTCGCTGGCAAGCTGATCGAGTGCAGGTGTGGGTTGAATCTTGCCACCATAGCATCCGAGATCTCCCAAACCCATGTCATCAACGACAATCACAATGATATGTGGATGGGCTGGAGAAACTGTGAGGGCAGGACTGGTCACAACTGGCTTCTCACATGCCAGAATCAGGCTCGTGGCTGGAAAGATCGCAAGACAAATTGCCCAGACTGGCCAAAGTCGTTGCATAAAATCGATCTACCTTTCTGGTAGCCCTCAGAGGGCTCTTTGCCAATATCTGCCTCGGGAGCGAACTGCGGTTTGATAAATTGAAACTTACATCGATTGCTGAATGCCTGATGAGTTAAGCCCCCTTGGGGGTTCTCTTGTTTAACCTCACCCGGAGATCAATCACCTCCCGAAAATCGGTTGAATTTCACTTTTTAAACCAACAATTCGACACCGATTCCTGTTGTTTCCTCAGTAGCGCTTCCACCAGCTCTCCTAGATGGCGAATCCACTTCCAGAATTCGTCCCATCGTCATGTTTTCAGGCATTCCAGTTCACACAGGTGGAGCAGAAACTGGCTCGGGTGCATGCTGGCATCATGACATGATGATCCCAAAATGATGCCGATGAAATCACAAAGTTTTGTCCGATGCCGCGAATCGATACATCCAGATATGCAGAACAATCAACCTCTTGAAAATGGTTGCACGCGCTATACAATTTCATAACTGTCATCTGGTACGCACAAACTGCAAATAGTTAAGCAGCTGACTTCGCATGGGTGGCGTGATCAACACCACCTACCGCATTACGCATGATGGATGGATTCAATGAACACATCGGCCTATCAGATCATGGATGAAAAAGTTGATGGTTGATCGACAAAACGCCAATTCCTCCCTGCCCCACAACAGACGTTATTTCTCCAGATCGAATTACATGATGCTCCTGAACTTTTCACAGCGCTGCCATTGTGCCTGCTGGGCCATCCTGATTGGCATTTGCCTGGTTTCAGGATGCAGCAAAAAACCTGTCGCTGCTAAAGCTCCACCTCCACCCGAAGTTTATGTCGATCAACCGATTGAACGAACGATTACCAATTATGAGGAATACACGGGCCGCATGGCCGCCGTTAAGACCGTAGAGCTTCGCGCCAGAGTGAGTGGCTACCTCGATAGAGTCCAATTTGAAGATGGCGCCGATCTTCCCAAAGATGCGCTTCTGTTTCAGATCGATGACCGCCCCTTTCTCGCTGCTGTTTCTCAGGCACAATCGACGGTTTCTCAACTGGAAGCTCGGCTTGAGCGTCTTCGCCGAACGGAAGACCGAGCATTTCGACTCATCGAACAAAAGGTGACGACGACTGAAGATTATGAAGTCGCCAAGTATCAGGCACTGGAGACAAAGTCCGAGCTTGAAGCCGCTCGTGCGAACCTGGATATCGCGAAACTCAATCTTGAGTTCACGACGATTCGTTCTCCGATTGATGGCCGAATCAGCCGGCGACTGGTTGACCCTGGTAACCTGGTTCAGGCCGATATCACACCTCTGGCGACAATCGTCAGCCTGGATCCACTTTATGCCTACTTTGATGCCGACGAACGCACCGTGCTGCAAGTCCGCCGGCTGATTGCCGAAGGAAAAATACGCTCTGCTCGAGATCAAACCATTCAGGTGCAAATTGCTCTCGCGGATGATCGACAGTTCTCGCTGACTGGCACCATTGATTTTGTCGACAATCAGGTCACCGCCACCACAGGAACTTTGCGGATACGGGCTGTCGTCGATAATCCCAAAAAACTTCTTTCCCCCGGCATGTTCGTCCGAGTACGCGTACCAATTGGAGTCCCCCATCCAGCACTGCTGATTCGAGAAGAGTCATTGGCCTCAGATCAGGGAGAACGTTTTGTTTACGTTGTCGGCACCGACAATCAAGTTGAGGTTCGCCCTGTCGTTATCGGAAAACTGGACGGAAAATTTCGCGTGATTGAATCGGGCTTAAAGCCCGATGATCGAGTGGTTGTCACTGGTCTGCAGAGAGTGAAAAATGGAAGCGTGGTCACTCCTAAGCCCTACAAAAATGCCTCCGATGAGGTGACAGGTACACCGCCCATTCATTCCGAGATTCTGATTGGCCAGCCTGTACCTGCCCCTTCCAAATAAACCTCTTCCATTCAAAAAACGGGAGAGATTGAAGAGTGCTTGAAGTTTCAGATTCGTGCTTTCCATTTCCCCAGCTTCATCTCGAGATTCGCCAGATTTCCCTTCTGAACGACGGTCTGGAAACTGCATGTATCAACGAGGATCATCGAATCTAACAGGACGCAGTACCTTTGCAGTTTTGCCGCTACTTTATTGACCGCCCGATTTTTGCAGCCGTCCTGTCAATTCTTGTGACATTGGCGGGGGCGATCGCATTGTTCCGCCTGCCCATTGCTCAATTCCCGGCAGTCGCACCACCCACTGTCCAGGTCGATTGCAATTATCCCGGTGCCAGTTCGCTGGTTGTGGCACAGACCATTGCTGCTCCTATTGAGCAGCAGGTGAATGGTGTCGAAGAAATGCTCTACATGTCGTCGCAGAGCACGAGCGACGGCTCCTATACGCTCACAGTGACTTTCAAGCCCGGTGTTGATCTGAACCTGGCACAGGTGCTGGTGCAAAACCGGGTTTCATTGGCGAGGCCACAGCTTCCCGATGTCGTACGCGCCACAGGTGTCACCACGAAGAAACGCGCCCCGGATATTCTCCTGACGATCAGCATCAACTCGCCAGATAACCGCTACGATCAGCTCTACATCAGCAATTATGCGCTGCTCCACTTGCGAGACGAAATCGCGCGAATTCCAGGGATCAGCGAAGTTCTCCTGTTTGGCCAGCGCGATTACAGCATGCGTGTCTGGATCGACCCCGAACAGCTTTCCACCCGCAACCTCACTGCCAATGACGTCGTTAACGCCATCCGTGAACAGAATTTCCAGGTCGCAGCCGGTTCTATCGGGCAACCTCCTCATTCCGGCTCATCGACTCGGCAGATTCCCCTGGCAGTGGTGGGACGATTAACCAATGAGACTGCCTTCGAAGACATTGTCGTCCGAGCCGACCATGATCAACTGATTCGCATTCGCGATATTGGACGCGTCGAATTAGGTGCCCGCAGTCAGGACATCAACAACCGTTTTGATGGGAAACCGACAGTTGGCCTCGCGATTTTTCAACTTTCAGACGCAAATGCCCTGACAACAGCCGATTTGATTAAGGCGAAAATCGAAGAGCTTTCGAAGGATTTTCCCGAAGGTCTGGCTTACGAAATCGGCTATGACACGACGCCATTCATCCGCGAATCAATCGATGAAGTTTTCAAAGCTTTACGAGATGCCACCATCCTCGTCGCCTTAGTGGTCCTGGTCTTCCTGCAGGGCTGGCGCCCAGCCATTATCCCGCTCATCGCAGTCCCCGTGGCGATTGTCGGAACATTTGCGGCTATGGCAGTGGTGGGCTTCAGTATCAATAACCTCACCTTGTTCGGACTTGTGCTGGCCATTGGCATTGTTGTGGACGATGCGATCGTCGTCGTCGAAGCGGTACAGCATCATATCTCGCAAGGACTGAATCCTCGGGAAGCGGCGGTCCGTGCCATGGACGAAGTCGCTGGGCCTGTGGTGGCTGTGGGACTGGTTCTCAGCTCAGTGTTTATCCCATGTGCGTTTATTACTGGAATTGTGGGGGAGTTCTTCCGGCAATTTGCTCTGACAATTGCGATCTCAACCATCCTTTCGATGCTCAATTCGCTGACACTCAGCCCGGCCCTGGCGGCCATTCTGCTGCAAGGCAAAGACGACCGACCAGACATTCTCACCCGCATCATTAACTTCTTGTTCGGCTGGTTCTTTGCAGCTTTCGACTGGTCATTTCGAACATCCACTTCGCTCTACACTCGCTTCGTCGGGCAACTGCTGCGAATTCCAGTCCTCGTACTCATCGTTTATGGCGGATTGCTCTTCCTCACAGGCTGGGGATTCAACCAGCTACCCAAAGGATTTATTCCCTCGCAGGACATGGGCTACCTGATTGCCAGCATTCAGCTTCCCGATTCGGCAGCAGCCGGTCGGACGCGAGATACCGTGGCACGAATTGAAGAAATCACACTCAAGACACCAGGCGTCAAGAACGTCAATTCGATTGCCGGGAACTCCTTTATTTTGAGTTCTTATGGTTCAAATTTTGGCTCGATGTTCATCATTCTCGATTCGTTTCATCACCGGAAAGGTCACGCCGGACAATCTGCGGAAGAGATTGCCGCATCACTGAGAAAAAGTTTTGCCAAAGATGTCCCCGAAGCCCTCGTGAGTGTCTTTCCTCCACCAGCCGTCCGTGGATTGGGGAGAGCTGGCGGTTTTCGACTGATGGTTGAAGATCGCGAAGATCTGGGGCTTAAAGAGCTGCAGAAAGGGACCGACGAACTGATTGCGAAGATGAATGCCACCGGGAAAGTTCAAGGAGCATTTACCGTCTTCAAAACGAACTCGCCACAGATCTTTGCCGATATCGACCGTCAGGCGTGTCTTCAACTGAATGTCCCCTTACAGGAAGCCTTTGCCGCCCTACAGGCCACGATGGGTTCGCGATACGTCAACGACTTCAATCGATTTGGGCGTACCTGGCAGGTGGTGGTTCAGGCCGATACGGATTTCCGAAATGACCTGGCAGATTTGAAACGTATCAAAGTTCGTAATAGTCACGGAGAGATGGTTCCACTGGCGTCTGTCTGCACGCTGAAGGAAGTCAGCAATCCTCTCGTGATCTCGCGCTATAACATGTATCCGGCTGCGACTGTCAACGGGAACGTCGCCCCGGGATTCAGCACAGGCGAGACGCTCGACATGGTCGAACAACTGGCCGCGAGTGAACTTCCAATCGGCCTCGCGACGGAGTGGTCGGAACTTTCTTACATGGAGCGGCAAGCAGGTAACACCGGGATGTTCGTCTTCTACATGGCAATTGCCTTCGTGTTTCTGGTACTGGCAGCTCTTTACGAAAGCTGGGCCTTGCCGCTGGCAGTCATTCTGGTCGTCCCGATGTGCATTTTGAGTTCGATCACAGGTGTGGCGTATGCCGCCATGGATATCAATGTTTTCACTCAGATTGGATTTGTCGTGCTGATTGGTCTGGCCTGCAAAAACGCGATTCTGATTGTCGAATTTGCACGTTCTCGACGTCATGAAGGAGCCACGATTCGCGAGGCCACGCTCGAAGCCTGCCACTTGAGGTTACGGCCCATCCTGATGACATCGTGCGCCTTTATTCTGGGAGTGATCCCATTAATTCTGGCCACTGGTGCAGGTGCCGAGATGCGGAGAACCTTGGGCGTGGCGGTTTTCAGTGGCATGCTCGGAGTGACCTGCTTTGGCATTCTGTTGACCCCAGTTTTCTTCTACGTAATTGAACATCTGAGTGAAGCGGAGTTCTTCCGATCATCAAAGATCCGCGAGCCAGCCCAGTGGGTACTCGATCTGATTCGTCTCAAACCACTCTGGCGAGGGGCCCAATGGTCAGGCCGGCACCTGATTTCGATATCAGACAAGATTGAAGAAAGATTTCGTCCTCATGACCCTGGAAGTTCATCATCAGGTCATTCATAGGATCTACACAGACCTTTTAGAAATTGAAGTGCCGGCAGGATCATCAATTCAAGTCCAAGTCACTGGTTCGAGCACAGTTATCGGCAGGTTGTTTTCATGTTTTCACGCTTCTTTATTGATCGACCGATCTTTGCCAGTGTGCTTTCGATTGTGATCACACTCGCTGGTGGAATCGCCGTTTTTACACTGCCGATTACTCAATACCCTGAGATCACACCACCGACTGTCGAAGTCTCAGCCATCTACCCGGGAGCCAATGCTCAAGTGGTGGCGGATACCGTCGCGTCACCTATTGAACAGCAGGTCAATGGTGTCGAGGGCATGCTCTACATGACCTCGCAATGTGCCAACGATGGCAGCTACACACTCACAGTGACATTCGCCCCGGGTAGCAATCTGAACATCGCCCAGGTGCTGGTGCAGAATCGTGTGGATCTGGCCGAACCAGTGCTCCCCGACCTCGTCAACCGCCGCGGGATTCTGGTCAAGAAGAAATCGCCGTCGGTGTTGATGATCGTCAATCTGTACTCGCCCGACAATTCGCGCGACAACCTTTACCTCAGCAATTACGCGACAATTCAATTACGTGATGAACTTTCCCGCCTGCCGGGAGTGGGTGATATCACATATCTCGGACGTCGCGATTACAGCATGCGCGTCTGGCTGGATCCTGATAAGCTCGCCTCATTGGGGCTATCCTCCAGCGATGTCGTGCATGCGATTGAACAGCAGAACGTGCAGGTCGCAGCCGGTCAGATTGGCCAGCCACCTGCGCCCAGTGATCAGGTTTTTCAGTTCACAATGACGACTGTGGGACGACTGGCCGATGACCAGCAGTTCGGCGAAATCATTGTAAAAACAGATGCCGACGGCCGAATCATTCGCCTGCGTGATGTCGCCCGCACCGAGTTAGGGGCCCTCGCTTACGATCAAGTCTGCACACTGGATGGAAAACCCTCGGTGGCACTTTCGGTCTATCAGCTTCCGGGATCCAATGCCCTCGAAGTCGCCGAGAGTGTCCGTAAGAAAATGGAGCAGCTCAAAACCCGCTTCAAGCCGGGAGTCGACTATTCGATTGTGTACGACACCACGCCGTTCATCGAAGAATCGGTCAGTGAAGTTTTTACGGCCCTGCGCGACGCAGTCATTCTCGTCGCGATTGTCGTGCTGATTTTCCTGCAGGGCTGGCGGGCCGCGGTGATTCCTCTGGTGGCTGTTCCCGTGGCGATTGTAGGAACCTTTGCGGCCATGGCGGCGTTTGGTTTCAGTCTCAACACGCTGACACTCTTCGGCCTGGTGCTGGCCATCGGGATTGTGGTGGATGATGCCATTGTCGTCGTCGAAGCGATCGAGCATCACATTGAACACGGACTGTCTCCGCGCGAAGCCGCCATTCGTGCCATGGATGAAGTCGCGGGCCCCGTCATCGCCGTCGGGCTGGTGCTGAGTGCGGTTTTTCTCCCGTGTGTGTTTATCACCGGGATTGTCGGCCAATTCTTCCAGCAGTTCGCACTGACGATTGCCATTTCGACAGTGATCTCGGCATTCAACTCGTTGACACTCAGCCCTGCCCTGGCGGTGTTGCTCCTCAAGCCCCGCGCGCATGGTCATGCCCCTGAACCGCTCCCCCGCGTGGGAATTGTGCTGGTCGCTGTCCTGGGGGCTTATCTTCTCGGCCCACGTCTGCTGGCCGACTATCAGTTCGCGGAAATGCCTTATTTCAAATACATAATGGCAAGTCTGGCGTTGATCCTGGCAGTTCCTCTGGCGGGCTGGATCAATCGATTGTTGAGTCTGTTCTTCCGCGGTTTCCAGGAAGTGTTCGACGCCTTAACGGCAGGTTACATTTCGATAGTGTCGAGTCTATTACGAATCAATCTGCTGATGATGTTCGTTTATGCGGGCTTGCTGTACGCGACTGTTGAAGTTTTCAATCGCGCTCCGGCGGGTTTTATTCCAGCTCAGGATAAAGGCTACCTGCTGGTCAATGTTCAACTTCCGGATGCCGCTTCGCTGGATCGTACAGAAGCCACTCTGGCCAGCATTCACGAGATTGCCAAAGAGACCAAAGGAATTCGGCATACCGTGGGCATTGCCGGTCAGTCGCTCTTGCTGGGAGCTAATGCACCCAACTTCGGGACGTTCTATTTCATGCTCGACGATTTCGAACATCGGCATGAACCTGGCCTCATGGCGAAAGCATTGGCTATGCAACTAGAGGAAAAACTTGCCAGAGCGATCCCTGAAGCGCGGATCAACATTCTCGGAGCACCCGCGATCGACGGATTAGGAAACGCCGGCGGCTTTCGCCTGATGATCGAAGATCGTGGCGATAACGGGTTGACGGCACTCGAATCCCAATCGAAACTTCTCATCGAAAAGGCACAAACAAACCCCATTTTTGACCGCGTGTTTTCCAGTTTCAGCGCGAATACACCCTGGCTGTACATCGATGTGAACCGCGATGCAGCCAAAGCCATGGGTGTCTCGATTGACGATCTGTTCAGTGCGATCCAAACGCATTTTGGCTCGCTGTACGTCAATGATTTCAATCGTTTTGGCCGGACTTGGCAGGTGAATGTTCAAGCCGATGGTGATTTCCGGCTTTCTCCCGACGACATCAAGCACTTGAAGATCCATAACTCACATGGCGAAGTCGTACCTCTGGCTGCCGTGGCCACCACGCGAGAGGCTAGCGGCCCTTCCATGATCATCCGGCATAACCTTTATCCTTCGTCCACTGTCAACCTCGACTCAGTTCAGGGTGCCAGTTCCGGCGAGACCATCGAGACGATGAAGGCCATTGCCGATCGCGAACTCTTCGAAAATATGCGGGCCGAATGGACAGAACTGGCCTATCTGCAACAGCAGGCCGGGAACACCGCGATCTATGCATTTCTTCTCGCGGTTGTGCTCGTGTTTCTCGTCCTCGCCGCTCAATACGAAAGCTGGGCTTTGCCGCTGGCGGTGATTCTCGTGGTGCCCATGTGCCTGTTGTGCTCGATTCTGGGTGTGCTGCTCACGGGCCAGGATGTCAACATTTTCACACAGATTGGCTTTGTGGTGCTGGTGGGGCTCGCGTGTAAAAACGCTATTCTGATTGTCGAATTCGCCAGAGCACGGCGAGCCGCTGGTGTTCCCCGTCAACAGGCGGTACTGGAAGCATGCCAGTTGCGTCTGCGTCCAATCATCATGACATCACTGGCGTTCATCCTGGGTGTGGTGCCGCTGATGATTGGCGAAGGGGCTGGTGCCGAAATGCGCCAAGCTCTGGGAACTGCCGTTTTCTGGGGCATGCTGGGAGTAACACTCTTTGGCATTTTCCTGACCCCCATTTTCTACGAAGTGATTCAGTGGGTTGTCGATTGGCGCAAAACCAAAGCTGACAAACGATCTGCGAACGCAAGTAACAGTCGAACCTTAGACACGACCACCGTTTCGGAGTCTGGTCTGGCGAAGATGTAGCAGATCGTTACTCCAAAACACGGAGTTGAAGATCTTGCCTGCTGTGCTGCGTACCCGTTAAAGGCTTCGCCGAACGAAACTGATGGCGGCTCAATTAAATGGCGCCACACCAGGTCGCAAAATCATGAACACTCGTTTTGACGGCTCCATCGATTTGGCGGGTCATGTTAAAGGCCTGCTCCGTTCCATCCAACATCAGCATGCGACCGCTCATACGAATCTCGAAACTGGCGATTTGTGAAACAGCCGCCTCGAACCGATAGCTGGCCTTACGGTTTACGTTGCCATCCTTATCTTTGACATCGTTAAACAGAAGTTGAAGTGGTTCCGAACGAGAGACCAGTGACGTGGTTTTACCATCTTCAAACTCTATCCAAGCCTCTTCGATTACGAGGATCTCGTACCCTGAATCTTCCGGTTTGACATAATCCAGATCGAGGTCATGCGGCGGTGGGGTGTAGAAAACCATACACAATGGAAGGATATCGATGCTTTCCCACATTTTGGGAACGACTTCAAATTCAAAAGAAGAAGCATCTGCCTGAGCAGTCGCTAAGGCTGGCAGAATTTTGAATTCATTCGCCCTCATAATGCCAATACAACCCACAGCGGCGGCTGTAAAGGAGACTGCCAATAGTCGCAGAAAATTGTGCATAGATTGGTTAATTATTTGATTGATGTGATTTTGGAAAGATGGAAAAGAGCACGCAGCCACATTGAAAATGATGTGACCTGTATTCAGGCGAGAGGCACTGCTCGCTGGATATTTTGTGGTGATTGGCAGGAGCGAAGCCAGAAGGCTAGAATCAGCACAATCTGGTTAAGGCAGACAAATCTGGCTGCCCGTCAACATTTACGATGTCTTCAGTACGCTCTCTGGATCAGTAAAACATGTCTCAGCACGATATCGGTTTGATTGGCCTCGCGGTGATGGGCCAGAATCTCGTTCTTAACATGGCCAACCACGGCTTTTCAGTCGGCGTTTACAACCGCACAACTGCCACGACCGATGAATTCGTGGGTGGTCTGAAGAACGAGCCCGCAGACAAGGTGCATGCTGGAACGATTGATCGCGTCAAAGGTTATCACACCCTCGAAGACTTTGTGAAAAGCCTGAAAGCTCCTCGCCGCATCATGATTATGGTGAAGGCCGGGAAGCCGGTTGACGCCGTGATCGATCAACTGGAGCCGTTGCTCGACAAGGGCGACATTATCATCGACGGTGGTAACAGCGATTTTGTCGATACCAATCGCCGCGATAAAGACCTGCGTGAAAAAGGTTTGCGGTTTATTGGAACCGGTGTTTCCGGTGGTGAGGAAGGTGCCCTCAAGGGCCCGAGCATTATGCCGGGCGGTCATGCCGATGCCTGGCCATTTGTGAAAGACATTTTCCAGGCCATCTCTGCCAAAGTCGGCCCGAATAATGATATCCCCTGCTGTGAATGGGTCGGAGATGCCGGTGCCGGCCATTACGTCAAGATGGTCCATAACGGGATTGAATATGGCGATATGCAGCTCATCTGCGAAGCCTATTTCATCCTCAAGCATGCCTTGGGGCTGTCGAACGAAGAGCTTTATCAGGTCTTCAAGTCTTGGAATGAAGGGGAACTCGAAAGCTACCTCATCGAGATCACCCGCGACATTTTTACAGTCAAAGATGGTAACACGGGCGAATACCTGGTTGACAAGATTCTCGATACTGCCGCCCAGAAGGGGACTGGCAAGTGGATGAGCCAGCATGCTCTCGACCTGGGTGTGCCAACCACACTCATCACCGAAGCGGTCTACGCCCGCTGCCTGTCAGCTCAGAAAGATGCCCGCGTCCGCGCTTCGCAGATCCTCGAAGGGCCCAAGGATGCGAAATTCACGGGCGATAAGCAGCAGTTTATTGATGATGTCCGCCAGGCGCTCTATGCCTCCAAGCTCTGCAGCTATGCTCAAGGTTATGTCCAGCTCGATGCTGCCGCCAAGGAGTTTGGCTGGAAGCTGAACAACGGCAATATCGCCCTGCTCTGGCGCGGCGGCTGCATTATTCGCAGTGCCTTCCTCGGTGATATCAAAACCGCTTTCGATAAGTCGCCCACTCTGGAAAACCTGCTGCTGGATGACTTCTTCAAGTCGGCTGTCGCCAAGGCACAGCCCAGCTGGCGACGGGTCATTTCTACAGCCGTCCAATTGGGCCTGCCGACACCCGTCTTCAGTGCCGCTTTAAGCTACTACGACGGCTATCGACAGGGCCGACTCCCTGCGAATCTGCTCCAGGCCCAGCGTGATTACTTCGGTGCCCATACTTATGAGCGCACCGATAAGCCACGTGGTGAGTTCTTCCACACGGATTGGATTCGCGAACGCAAGCTCAGCTAAGTTTGCTCACGGAAGTAATGACATTGCTCGATTTCGAATGCCCTGCTGGAGTTCAACTTCAGCAGGGCATTTTCGTCCCGAGTGGCACTGACCCGCAAAGTCTACTCAGGCGGAATTGGCCGAACTTTTTCTACCAGGAAGAGAAGAATCGGCGGACTTCGCCGCAGACAATGCTTCGGGGCTGTCGATGCTCATCGTGAAGGATCGCAAGCTGCCGAATGGAATCGGGGCGGCCACGGAGGGCAGTCAAGCATGACGTGTCCCACGATGGTCTTCAGGTACATCCCCAAGCCATCGGAAGGTAGATCACATGCGGGCAAATCGCTTCACTCAAATCGCACAAGTTGCACTCTGCGGAGTGATGCTGACCTGGACAGGTTGTCGAGCTGCTCAAGTGACTGAGCAAACAGCTCCACCGACACCACCCTACACCGAATATCCAGCTAATGGCGAACCCATGCCACTCCTCCAGCCGATTCCACCATCGGACGGATCGGGGGAACTGATGCTGCCCCCTTCACCACCTCCTGCCCCGGCTTCCGAATCAGCCAGCACATCATCGTCTGAGCGAGGGATTCGGAACGTGAGTTGGAATCCGAAAACGTGGTTTTCCGGTATGAATCGATAACGATTCCGCAGATCACCAGGGATCAGCGTGACAGCCCATTCCGGATCTTGTCGAGAACTGCCGCTAGATCAGGAAGAGTCGAATCGTTCCAGGCTCGGGCGGGAATTGTCAGCTGATCCAACCGGTGAAACACAGCTCGGCGGTCAAGCCCATCGCGTTGGACGCGTATATCAACGAGCTGGGGGAAACTGCATTCGATGGAGCATGATCGAAACCAGATGACAGGTTGTGCTGCCATCTGGGCGATCGATGCTTGAGGAATATGCTCGAGCGCATGGTCACCGACCAGCACCAGGCAGTCAGTACTTTGCTCCCGAAGCAACCGTTCTACAGAAAAACGGTTGCCATCGTGATCAATCTGCCCCTGCTGGAAACTGATGGCCCCGGCATAGCCCGTTTGCCATGTGCAGACGACGGAACCCATCCCGAAATCGCCATGGTTGGCTAGATATTGCGAATGGAATGCCCTGCCGTCATTCAGTTCGATGACCAGTCGTTGCAAAGACTCCGTAGCTAATGCGGCCATTTCGGGCTGGCAGAAAGCTTCTCCGAAAAAAAGACATCCATACCGGGTCGAGCGCAGCAGTTCTGCCAATTCGGCCACGCTGGCATCTGCGGATGAAACTGCGACTTGCTGATTCTGCTGACGAATCATGCTTCTTAAAAGTTGTAGCTTCGAAAACGTGAGATCTTTATCCCACGGGAAACGGCGAACGGTCTGGCCGCTCAATGTCAGTTGCTGAATCGAGGATGGCGAAACATCTCCAACGACGATCCATTGAAGTGATCGATTCGAACCTCTTCCCTGATGAACATGATGGCCAAGACGTTCAATCAGTCGCGGATGTGAACTTGCAGGATCACAGCCCCAGAGGATGATCGTATCGGCCCGGGAACGAACATCGCCCAAGGAGCAGACGACTTGTCCAACATGGCTGGCTGCCCGATTGGCCCCTTCAGCGATTTGAGAAGCAGGTAAAACGAGAATACCTCGACTTTTTTCGGCCGTTGCCATAATCGACTGGCTGGCAGCCAGTGATTGTTGATGGTCGATAATCCAGAGCGGAGCGTGGGCCGCCTGAAGCCAGGTAATGGCTTCCAGAATCCGATGTTCCAATAATCTCGCAGGAATTTCGATCTTTTCCTGTGATCTCCTCAGCCAATTGGCACCCCGCGGGCAGATCTGCTTGAGTTTTAACTCAAACTCAGTGATGCCACCTGATTGTTCCAGGTCGTCGCATAGCAGATTACAGCCCAGACAGGTGAGCAGATTCTCTGTCTGGCCTGTCCTGGAGGGATTGTTCATCGTAGTAAAAACTCATGTTTGCTGAATATGACTTGCCAGGAAGTGAGTCGCATGGAGCGATCTCGCCTCTGTCATCCCGTGATCAATTACCAATGCTCATTCGGCCCGGAAGGAACCGGGATCTCAAAGTCAGGGAGCAGACCATCTTTTGTCGCACCTCGAGGCCCCGCTAAGGCAATTTCCTGAAGAGCCTGCTCAAACTCTTCTCCCGTTTTTGCCGACTGGACAGCATGCCGGAGTGCGGGCCCCACACGCATGGCTTTGGTATACCAGTGGGACATTTTTCGGAACGCACTGACGGCTGTTTCTTCACCCACCCATTCCTGCAGATATCGAAACTGCCGGCGCATCAGGAGCAGACGGTCATTAAAGCTCCCGGCAGGAGCCCAATCTCCCGTTGTTTCCCACTCGGTGAGTTGGCGGAAGATCCAGGGATTCGCCAAGGCGCCACGACCAATCGAAATGGCCTGACAGCCAGTTTCATCGTACATCGCAATCGCGTCATCCACACTGCGGATATCGCCATTTGCAATCACAGGAATGGAATCCACAGCTTCGACGACCTGACGAATTCCATCTCGATTAACCGTCCCACTAAACCCCTGAGCTCTCGTGCGACCATGAATCGCGACAGCTGCCACACCGACTTGTTCAAACTCACGTGCAAAGCGAGGGGCTGTTAACTGACTGGCGTCCCAGCCCAAACGCATTTTGACAGTGACAGGGACATGGACGGCTTCAACAACAGCTTTGACCAGTTCGGTGGCTGCATCGGCATGACACATCAGGCTGGCACCGGCCCCTGTCTTAACGACTTTGAGAACGGGGCATCCCATATTGATATCGATGGAATCGACACCACGAGCTTCCAGAAGCTGTGCAGCATCCCGCATGATGGAGGCTTCGCCACCAAAAATCTGCACAGCAAAGGGCCGATCGATGGGATGTGTGGCAATCAGCCGCAATGTTTTCTCGGAACCCGCCAGGAGCCCACGGGCATTGACGAGATCCGTCGTGCCTAATCCAAGGCCACCCAACTCATGAACAACTCTGCGAAAAGGTAGATTGGTAAAACCAGCAAGGGGTGAAAGAAGTGTCCGAAAAGGCAAAACCAGTGGCCCGTACGATACGAAAGTACACAACCGCAGCCTTATGCGGACACGCTCGCTTTGTTCCGGACGGCTGGGATGTAGACGTAAATCGTTCATGAGAAATAAGATATCACCAACCTCAGGAACTGTCATCCATTCACTTTTCAGCGAATGGTTTCTCTGTTAATCTCTCAGACAATTGTTTGCTTAGACCATCCGCATCTGCACTCTGTTTTCGAAGGGACGCGAGCCATGCGTCATCGCCCCAAAACCAGCCGCCCAAAGGTCAGCCTGACGACCAAGCAGAAGATCAATAACCGCTGGAAGGCCAAGCGGAAGAAAATCCGTAAAGCTAAATACGGCATCTAATTTCGGCCTGCTGTCAGCAGCAATCTGTGTTCATGCTGGGCACGCCACCGGCATTTGAAGCTGGTTAATCTAACAATGCATCGATCGAGCCCTGCCAGAGTTGCAGGGCTCTCTTGCTGCGCCTTCAGTTCCGACGTCTTTGGAACATCGTCAAAACAAACGCGAATGCCGTTGATGCAAGCGATGTTCAAGCGACGCTCGTATCCACATGTGGGAGCAGTCGTCGCAGAATCGGGCTGGTCATAAAGGTCGTGACGACCGCCATAATGATCAGCATGCAGAAGACGCTGGGGGGGATAACTCCCATCTCACGGCCCACATTAATGGCAATCAACCCCATCAAAGCTCGCGTGTTCATCATGATGGCCACACACCCGCTTTCGGGCCAGGATAAGCCACCAAGGCGAGCCGCCAGGCCGCAGCCGACGATTTTGCCACTGATCGCGACGAGGCAGACGAGGCCACACATTATCCAAAGTAAGGGCGTATCGAGAGTCCCGATATCGGTCTTCAACCCTGTATAAGTGAAGAAAACAGGCAACAGCAGGCTGTAGACAAAATCCTGTGTTTTGCTGGCAAAGGCTTCGCGAAATCGATGCTGGTCGTGCAGCACAGCACCCAGCAGAAAAGGCCCAATAATCGAAAAGATGCCGATCCAGTTGGTGATCATGGCCATCGTAAAAATCAACAGAATCCACAGAGCCAGTGAAGTCACATTCAGCCGGGATTCTGCAGTCGGAAGCAGCTTTTCGATCCAGCGGATCAGTAGTGGCCTGACGACAATGATCACCATGGCGACGAGGGCCAAAGTCAGCAGAAGCATGCCGAGCACCGAACTCCACTGGAGATTTCCGCGAACGATCGCTGCCACTGTGGCCAGCATGATCCAGATCAAAGCATCGACCATGGCGGCGGCACTGATCGTGAGTGCTCCCAGTCGAGAGCGATTGATGCCGAACTCAATCATAATCCGGCCCAGAATAGGAATAGCTGTCACAGAGCAGGCGGTCGCCATGAAGAGTGCAAAACCCAGGAGCGGCACATCGATCGCAACGTAGGGATGCATCCAGAGACCTAAAGCAAGTCCTCCAGCAAATGGAAGCACAATCCCGGCCACACCAATCATGCCGGCTGTTCGGCCCATTTTTTTCAGGTGGCTGAAGTCAAACTCCATACCGATCAGAAACATCAGAAAAATAAGGCCCAACTGCCCCAGTGTCTGAAATATGGGAGTGACGCTGGCCGGGAAGAATGTCGGGATGAAGTCGGGAAAGAGTCTGCCCACGACGGAAGGCCCCAGAATCAGCCCGGCACCAATTTCACCCACGACTGTTGGTTGCCCGACTTTTCGAAAAAGCCACCCCCCCAACCTGGCCGCTGCAATCATGACAACCAACTGGAGAAGCACGATCAACATGAGTGCTTCAACCTGATTGACGTGATCTACAGCCAGAACCATGAAATTTATTCCAGAAAGACATTGGCAAAACAGAACAACACTTGTTCGAACAAGTTTACGAGTGTGACGAGTGATTTCCACTGTCTTTGAAGGGAAATCATCACTTTCGAGTTCGAAAATCGACTTGTGTCGATCAAGCCCAGAATGACCTACAGCACGACCACCTCGAGCCTGATACTCGTGGTGGTCGTGCGGCAATGATCGACATACAGGGCGCGAGATCGAAGGAAGACCCAACAATCAGGAGAGGAGCATCCGCAGATCATCAGCCGTCAGATTGGTCATGACGGAGTTGTCCTGTTCAAGGATCGCATCCGCCAGTTCGCGTTTCTGCTTCTGCAGTTCAGCAATTTTTTCTTCAACGGTATTTTTGCAGATGAGCCGATAGGCAAAGACCTGCCGGGTCTGACCGACACGATGGGCACGATCAATGGCCTGAGTTTCCACCGCAGGGTTCCACCACGGATCAAGAATAAACACATAGTCGGCTGCGGTGAGATTCAGACCCAGCCCACCCGCCTTCAGGCTGATGAGGAAGACGCCACAATCTTTGTCGTTCTGGAATCTCTCGACACACTCCTTGCGGTCGCGTGTCTGGCCATCGAGGTATTCGTAAGTAATACCGGCCCGATCCAGATGCTTGCGAACAATCGCCAGCATGCTGGTGAATTGCGAGAAGACCAGCGTCTTATGCCCTTCTCCAACCAGTTCTTCAAGATGGGGGATCAACACATCGAGCTTGGCACTCCCTTCTTCGTCAGAAGATTTATGCAACAATGCGGGGTGGCACGAGGCCTGTCGCAATCGAAGCAAAGCTTCGAGCACGTGCATTTTGGTCTTTGCCAAACCCTGAGATTCAATCAAACCCAGTAGAGAATCACGGAAGTGATCGCGCAGTTCGTCATAGAGACGCTGCTGTTCTTCGCCCATTTCACAATAGATCGTCTGTTCGATTTTATCGGGCAGTTCATTAGCGACCGCCTGTTTTGTGCGGCGCAGAATAAAGGGCCTCAAACCATGGGCCAGCACCTTACGGGTTTCTCGATCATTCGGGTCTGCAGCATGCAGTTTGAAAAGACTGCTTCTTCCAAGCATACCGGGATTGAGAAAATCGAAGATCGAACACAAATCACCGAGATGATTCTCGATCGGTGTACCGCTCAACGCGACTCGGCGGACAGACTTTAACAATCGAGTCGCTTTGGCCACTTGAGACGTGTTGTTTTTAATCGCCTGGGCTTCATCGAGAATCACGTAGTCGAAATCAACATCTTTCAGGATGTGAATATCCCGGCGTAACGTTCCGTAAGTCGCCAGCACCAGATCTGACTTGGTGAACGCTTCTCGTTGTTTAGCCCGGTCAAGACCTGAGTATTCGAGAACTTTAAGTTGAGGAGTAAATCGCTCGGCTTCCTGCTTCCAGTTGAACATCAGCGATTTAGGAACCACCACCAGTGAGGGGAGGCGATTCTTCGCTGGAATGCCCTGGCGCCGCTCTTCCAGAAATGCGAGCATTTGGATGGTTTTCCCCAGACCCATGTCGTCGGCCAGACAGCCACCGAACTGGAATTCATCGAGAAACTGCAGCCAGCCCACACCCTCTAACTGATAACCTCGCAACTCCCCTTGAAAACCTTGAGGCTTACGGGCGGCTTGAACTCCATTAAAGTTTGCCAGTCGCTCGCGCACCTGAGCGAATTTGGCGTCGTAATCGACACTTCCCTGATCCAGCAACAACGCATCGAGCAGACCGACCTGCGCTGCACCAAACTTCAGATGATCGCCTTCCAGAACACCAAGGCCACCCATCAGTCCGTAGCGATGCACCCACTCTTCCGGAAGAATTCCGAGTGAACCATCGTCGAGATAGACCGTGCTGTCACCTCGCGCCAATGCCGAGAGCAACTCAGGGAATGAGACTCGACTGCCACCAAAATCGATATCGGCGTGCAGTTCAAACCAGTCAATGCCCGATTTCACCTGGAATTTGAGTTCACCAGGCTGGCGGACCTGTTTGCCGTCAGCGCGAACTTCCCAGCCTTGACCGATCAGCTTACGAACAGCCGGGCCCAGATCGCGGGCGGTGATTTCCACGTCGTGGGGCCCGCGGCGGGCATCGATCAAACGGCGCACACCGACATCCTGAAGTGCCGACCAGTAGGTATCTTCCAGATCGCGATCTCGCACGACGTATCGTCTGGCAGATCTTTGAACAATCGCCCATTGAACACTCGACCCACGAACAGTGGCGTCTTCGTATTCAAAGATCACGTCAGCTTTCAACCGTTCATGATGCCATTTACTTTTGCCTGGTGAGTGAACCAGGAGCAATGGCTGAGGCGAGAGCCGCACTTCCTCAAGTTTCAATTCGTCGGGAAGCTCCAGCCGGGGTAGTGCCGGCATATCATGAAGGCGATCGACGAGATCGTGCTCTTCACCCGCGGGAACCTCCAGAGGCTGGCCAGATTTTAAGAGCTTCACCCAGGCATAGGCACCAAAATCGTTGAACAGCGAGATGTGATGATCGAGGATCACCAGCCCACCGGGTGTGAGCATCTGTGCGGTTTCCAGCCCGCGAGATTCTTCCCCGCGGCGCAAAAACCCTCGCAGCTTCCAAAGATCCTGCCCCTGATCAAATTCCAGAGCCAGGCATAACTCCCAAGGTTCTCCG
This sequence comes from Planctopirus limnophila DSM 3776, assembly GCF_000092105.1. NCBI lineage: Bacteria > Pseudomonadati > Planctomycetota > Planctomycetia > Planctomycetales > Planctomycetaceae > Planctopirus > Planctopirus limnophila. The sequence continues at coordinate 2,977,920 of NC_014148.1, forward strand.
CCATCCCAGACCAATGGCTCGGTCATCCGCTCTTCAGGATCTGTAAACCGAATTCGTCCGGTGGCACAAATCTGGGGCAAGAGAAGTTCGGTCAGATCGTGAGGAACGCGATAGCGCCAAGCGGCCGCCTGCATTTCACCAATCATCCCGGTGGTGCTGGAACGATCAGGGGTGCCGCCGACCAGGTGAGCCAGAATTCTGCGATCTTCTTCGTCTTCAATTTCTTCGAGACGGCCTGGGCGGAGCTTGAGTGGTTTCAGTTTTCCCCACTGACCACTCGCCCGTCGTTGCCGTTGGGAAGTTTGCAGAATCAGACATTCGGCTTCCTCACTGGCGGCGGGGTCAACTTCGTAAACGACTTCGCGCTCTTTGCCAGGGGCAGAAACGGCATAGCTGCCGGTGCCATCCTGCATGGCGGTTCTTAATTCTTTGAGGCGTGTTTCCCATTCACGAGCAGGAGCCGAAACAGGTGTCGGGCGTTCAGCGACAGCCGTTGATTTGGAAAGCGAGAGTTTTCTCGAAGGTGTGGCTTCGAGTTCGTCGTCAAGCCAGTCTTCATCCGGCAGATCGAGTGGCTCGTCTTCGGTAATGAATGCCGGGATGAAACCGGGTTTAACTCCTGAGGAGATCACTCCCTGCTTCTCGGCAAGGAGAATCGTGGCCCAGACGTGCTTACAAGACGCCTGCCCGGTGGGATTGGGCTTACCAGCCATGCAGGTACAACTCATTTTGAGTTGACCTTCATCCCGCATCAGTTGCGTCACGAATTCGACGCCATCTCGCACAGCACCAAAGATCTGATCTTCAGTGATGCGGTTAATGGCAACACGTTCCGCTTGAATGTAGGCCGCTCCGCGAAAACGGATATCTCCTCGAAACTTGCTTTCCAGCAAATCCGACAATGTCATAGAGGCTTCCCTGACTCCACTGGATCAATCGGATGGTGACAGTCGCCCAACTGGCAGGCCACCGACCGACTAACCCCAGCCGAATCGTCTCTGCAATTAAGTGAAAAATGGGTTCATACGCTCGCAAAAGATTCCCACAAGTCTGGCTCTGACCAAAACTGGCGAAAAAGTTTGCGCAGCGATCCACGGTAATCAAAAGGAGCGCGATTGACTACTGAAGATCAGTTGTAGCGGGTCTTCAGAGAAAAAATGGTCTGTACGATACGCAGATTCCGGGATGCTCCCCTCTCCCGCAAGAGATTTGCCTCCAACAATCCGCCGACCTCGATTCGCCAAAATCACTTTCAGGGATTACACTCTGCGACATCTTGCCTGTGGCTCACGGAATCACTGGCATTTGAATCAGGAATTTCTCAAGACCATTTCTGAAGTGGATGGCATGGCTGCTGAATCACTTTCCACATTGTCTGCCGATGAAGTGCGCCAGTGGTTTCATACGCAAGTGCCGCTGGAAGATTTTCGTGATCAGAAAGTCTTGCTGATTGTCCCGGATGCCACACGGACAGCCCCACTGCCCCTGCTGTTTGGAGCGTTATTCGATCGACTCCGGCCGGTGGTGCAGAATCTGGATGTGCTGATTGCCCTGGGAACTCATCCCCCGATGTCCGAGCAGCAGATCTGCAAGCTGTTGGGTATCGCACACGAAGAACGTGAAAAGCTTTTTTTCCAAACTCGATTTTTTAACCACGAGTGGGATAACCCCGACCGATTAACCACCCTCGGTGTGCTGACATCACAGCAGACGGCTGAAATTACCGATGGCCGGCTCAGCCTCGATGTCCCCGTGCAAATCAATTCGCGAATTGATGATTACGACGTACTGCTGGTGCTGGGCCCTGTCTTTCCCCACGAAGTTGTGGGATTTTCGGGTGGAAACAAATACTTTTTCCCTGGAATTGGCGGCCCGGATATTCTCAACTTTTTTCATTGGCTGGGGGCACTGATCACCAATGTGGGAATCATTGGTGTGAAAGATACTCCGGTTCGACGGGTGGTTGATCTTTCTGCCAGTATGATCCACCAGAAGAGGCGAGCGATTAAATTTGTGGTCGCTGCCGATGCCAGCCTGTATGGGCTGTTTTATGGCACACCGGAATCAGCCTGGAGTGAGGCTTGTGCCATTTCTGGAAAAGCTCACATCAAACGATTTGATCGACCTTTCCACACGGTCCTTTCGTGCGCTCCCCCGATGTACGACGAACTCTGGGTCGCGGGCAAATGCATGTATAAAATGGAGCCCGTCGTGGCGGACGGTGGTGAATTGATCATCTACGCCCCGCACATGCATGAAGTCTCAGTGACACATGGCAAGCTGATTGAAGAAGTTGGCTACCATGTTCGCGATTATTTTGTGAAGCAGTGGGATCGATTCAAGCATTACCCATGGGGCATCCTGGCTCACTCGACCCATGTGCGTGGTACGGGAACATTTTCTGATGGTATTGAAAAGCCACGCGTGAAAGTCACACTGGCATCGGGAATTCCGGAAGAGATCTGTCATCGGATCAATCTGGGATACCGAGACCCGGCAACCATTGACATCGAATCATTTGCGAACCGCGAAGACGAAGGTGTGCTCCTCGTCCGAAAATCGGGCGAGCACTTGTACCGCCTCAACGAGGCCTGAGTTTTCCTCAGCTACCCAGTTCTTTCATCATCTGTTTATTGAAACTGCTTTTATGGCCTATACCAACGCAGACTTGGCTTCACGACTTGATTTTGCCCTGGCGGTTTACGCAGAAGCTCGCCAGCTGATTATGAGCTTCTACCAGCATTCTTCTCTCGAAGTGGAAGAGAAGACCGACTTTTCTCCCGTAACAGAAGCGGATCGCGGTGCAGAGAAGTTAATCCGTGAACGTCTCGATGTCGCCTTCCCTGAGGATGGTGTGCTGGGAGAAGAGTTCCCCGAAAAGCCCGGTCAATCAGCCTTTCGCTGGATCCTCGACCCGGTCGATGGAACCAAATCTTTTGTGCATGGGGTGCCGCTCTTTGGCACTTTAATTGGCCTGGAAGTCATTGAAGGCGAACATCGCCATTGCGTCATGGGTGTCTGCGGCTTTCCCGCATTGAATGAAGTCGTCTATGCCTCGGAAGGAAACGGCACTTACTGGAAAATTGGCGATCAGCCCCCGCGACGGGTGCATGTTTCGCAAGTCAGTACCATCGAAGAATGCACGTTCCTGACGACAAACATGCAGCGGTGGCAGAAGATCGGTAAGTGGGAGGCCTACACCGAGATCCTCGAACGCTGCAAACTTTCCCGCGGATGGGGAGATTGCTACGGCCACGTGCTCGTTGCCACCGGTCGAGCCGATCTGATGGTCGATCCGGCTCTGAATCCCTGGGATGCCGCAGCTCTCGTGCCGATTCTCCAGGAGGCTGGTGGTCACTTTGTTGACTGGAAAGGTGTGCCCACAATCTACGGCAAGAACGGGATTTCGGTCACTGGCAAACTGAAAGACGAAGTTCTGCAGATTCTCAACAAGTCCTAAGAAACTCCGGCAACTCACCACGTTTCTGCACTTGTTGATTGGTACGCCTCCCATTCAGCAGAATTGACCGGTGTCTTCAAAAGGGCAGCTTCGCCCAAAATAACAACTTCGGCATGACCAACGCCGTCACCAGCTTGCCAGCTGGTTACTCGGGAACCGAACCAGATCTCTGTTCGAGTGACGCAATCCCCTTTACGAATACCACGTCGACTCCCGCTTTTGAGATCATCAGATATTGATGTATTACCGGGCAAAAGTGAAAGTCGGCCCTCTGTCTGAGAATAAATCTCTGCTGCACAGAAAATGTGATCAGCTCACAGGTTGTATTCAGTCCTCATCGCTGTATATTCGCTGAATCCGACGAGAATTCGTTCACGAAAGCTGTGCAAGGCCTCGCGCTGCGGTTATTGCCAGCAAAAGCTATGAGACTGACAATGCCAACCTGCTTTGCCACTTCAGACTCTGAATCGTGCATTTCCCTCGCCAGGGACAAGACGCTAACTCACTTGACGAAAAGAACATCGTCTCTGTGTCAGTTTTTGCGACTCTCGAAGCTTGTGGGGATTTTTCTGCTGGCCTTGATGAGCCTGACGACGCTGGGGTGCCAGTCACGTGTCGCGTCGACAGATGAGATCGTGATTGGCCATTTTGGCTCGATCACAGGTTCCGAAGCGACCTTTGGCATTTCAACGGATCGCGGGATTCAACTAGCGATTGAAGAAGTCAATGCCGCCGGCGGGGTGAACGGTAAGAAAGTTCGCCTCATCACTTACGATGACAAAGGCGATCCTCGCGAAGCCGGTTCGGCTGTGACAAGACTTGTCACGAGAGATCAGGTCACGGCAGTGCTGGGTGAAGTGGCTTCCGGACTTTCACTGGCCGCAGCCCCGATCTGCCAGGAAAACGGCGTTCCCATGATCTCCCCGTCTTCGACGAATCCTAAAGTCACACAAGTGGGAGACATGATTTACCGCGTCTGTTTCATCGATCCCTTCCAGGGATCGGTCTGTGCCAAGTTCGCCAGGGAAAACGAAAAGATTAAAGCCACAAAGGCTGCGATTCTTTGCGATCAGACAGCTCCCTACTCGGTAGGTTTGCAGGAAGAGTTCGAAAAAGCCTTTGTTGCCGGTGGAGGGACGATTGTTTCCAAGCAGGCCTATCAGGCGGGTGATCAGGATTTTTCAGCACAACTGACATCCATTCGAGCCAGTGAACCTGAGGTGATTTTCATCCCTGGTTACTACACCGATGTCGGGAATATCGCCCTGCAGGCTAAGAAGTTGGGACTCAAAGTCCCGATGCTGGGTGGAGATGGCTGGGACTCCGCCAAGCTGGGGCAGATTGCCGGCGATGCATTAAATGGTTGTTACTATTCCAACCATTATTCGCATGAAGATCCCAGTCCCCGCGTGCAGAATTTCATCAAGCTTTATCAGGGGAAGTATCAGGAGACACCTGATGGCCTGGCGGCCCTGGGTTATGATGCGGCTCGTATTCTTTTCAACGCGATGAAAACTGCACCTTCTTTGAGCGGCAAGGACATTGCCGCCGAGTTGGCCAAGACGACGGGCTTTGAGGGTGTGACGGGTGTGATTTCGATGGATGCCAATCGTAACCCGGTCAAGCCAGCCGTCATTCTGGAAATGAAGGATGGAACCCCCCGATATGTCGCCACGATTGCTCCCGGCGAGTAACTCAAAAGCGACAGCCCACCCTGTGGATTCCGCAGTGATACTTCAGTTAGATCAATGCCCCGGGTTCACAAAACGCCCTGGCGTTCCAAATTCTTGAAAAGGCTGAGTGGTGAAAGCATGGGGATGCTCACCACGAGGGATGATCAATACTCTCGAATTCTTCTGACTTCCTCGTAACAGAGTTCCATGGCAGACTTTCTACAGACATTAATGACAGCCCTGGCGATTGGCAGCTTGTATGCCCTGATCGCACTGGGCTACACCATGGTTTATGGTGTGCTTAAATTTATCAATTTTGCACACAGCGATATTGTGGTACTGGGCGCCTGGCTCAGTTATTCGTTTGCCATCCGGGCTCTCCCTCTGGTGGGATTGGATGCACACAATCCAACGACACCTCCCCCCATCTGGATGACCGCTGGAATTTTTGTGGCAGTTCTAGCGCTATGCAGCCTGGCTGGTTTTCTCATTGAGCGACTGGCCTATCGGCCCTTGCGTCGTGCCCCCCGGTTGAATGTGCTGATCACAGCCATCGGAGTCTCTCTCTTGCTGCAGAACGTCGGGCAGCTCGACTTTGTGTTTGGGGCCAGCCCTCAGAAGATGCCCGCTTTGCTGCCCAACTGGGAACTTCCAATCCCATTTGGACAAGGTGAATCGATTCGATATGTGGTCTTGCCGCTGATTGACTGCATCATCTTTGCCGTCTCTGGCCTTTTGATGCTGGCTCTGGAACTACTGATCTTTCGGACAAAATTTGGTACGGCACTGCGGGCCGTCTCGTTCAATACCGATTTTGCCGCGCTGATGGGGATTCCTGTGGATCGTGCCATCTCGCTGACTTTCATGCTGGGTTCGGCTCTCGCTGGAGCCGCTGGATTTCTCTACGTGCTGAAGTTCCCCAGTATGAACCAGCCGGCTCATAGTGTCTGGGTACTGCTGGGTCTGAAAGCGTTTGTGGCGGCTGTGGTCGGCGGGATTGGAAATGTTCGCGGAGCAGTCCTGGGTGGTTTTATCATTGCCTTCGTCGAACAGTTCGGGGCGTATTACATCTCGTCAAACTATCGCGATGTCTATGTCTTCTCTTTGTTGATCTTGATTCTGCTCATCAAGCCCACGGGGCTCCTGGGATCACCCGTGCGGGAAAAAGTCTAACATGCCTGCATCCGATGTCTTTATCGATCCCACCTCGCGTGGTGTGAATATCCTCAAGAGTGCCGCTCCCATTCTTGTTGGGATCGCCCTTGCGATTGGGATTCAGTTTTTGCTTCCCTCGAGAGTCGGCCTCTACTATTCCCGACTCGTGATCGATGCTGGGATTGCCATGATTCTGGCCGTCTCTTTGAATATCGTGAACGGTATGACGGGACAGTTTTCGATTGGTCATGCAGGCTTCATGACGATCGGAGCTTACACGGCAGGATCCATCACCTTCTACAGTTCACTCCTGATCTGGGGGACAGCCGCCAAGCACGGTTCTTTTTTAGGAAGTGGCGAATGGATGTTCGTCATCGCGTGCCTGTGCGGCGGAATCACAGCTTCGATTGCCGGATTTGTAGTTGGCCTTCCTTCGCTGCGACTGCGGGGAGATTACCTGGCAATTGTGACGCTTGGTTTCGGTGAGATTCTGCGCGTCGTGCTGCAACAGACAGGCAAAGTGGTGGATAACGCGGAAACGATCCGCAATGCCCCGTTGGCAACATTCGCCACAGTTCCTGTGGGTGGCGCGATCGGGTTTGATGGTATCCCGAAATACACCATACTCTTCTGGGTCTATGCGTTTCTGGCAATCACAGTGATCTTTGCCTATCGCCTGAAGCGGTCCAGCTTTGGCCGTGCCATGCTTTCTGTCCGTGAGGATGAAATTGCGGCACAAGCCATGGGAATCAATACGTCGAGACAGAAGTTACTGGCGTTTGTTACGGCTGCATTTTTTGCAGGTGTTGGCGGCGGGCTACTGGCTCACGAAAGTGGCGTGATCATTTCGCCCAAGGATGCCGGTTTTCAGCGATCCTTTGATTATGTGATCATGACGGTGCTGGGTGGACGAGGATCAATCACGGGTGTGATGCTCGCGGCAATTCTCCTTTCAGCCTTACCCGAGGTTCTGCGCGATTTCGAGCGATATCGGATCATCATCTATGCCGCCCTCCTGATCTTCATGATGCTGAGTCGCCCGCAGGGGCTCTTTGGAATTCACGAGATCTGGGATTTCTTTCCTAAATCCTGGAAGACCCTGCCGTGGAAGAAAAGTCCGCGGGAGGAGGCCCAATGAACCAGGTTCTCGAACATCGATCCGCCGGTGCTGCTCAACAGACTTTGCTCGAAGTCAAAGATCTGGGGATTTCTTTTGGTGGTCTGAAGGCTGTTCAGAATTTCAATCTGACGTTACCCAGCGCCGGGCTCTATGGCCTCATTGGCCCTAACGGTGCTGGCAAGACCACCGTGTTCAATCTGCTCACGGGGATCTATCAGCCCCAGACAGGATCGTTATCGCTGAACGGGAAAAATCTGCTCGGTTGCAAACCGCATGAGGTGACGGCCGCGGGGATTGCTCGAACATTTCAGAATATCCGCCTGTTCCCGAACCTGAGCATCCTCGACAACGTGCGGCTGGCTGGCCAGATTCGCATTCGCCCCAAGCTGTTATCAACGTTTTTGCGTACAAACGGCTATCGAGAGCAGGAAGCGGCTTTGAAAGCCCAGGCCATGGATCTGCTGGAGATCTTCGATCTTCAGGATCGCGCGGAAGATCTGGCACAGAACCTCAGTTATGGCCATCAGCGGCGGCTGGAAATCATTCGCGCATTAGCAACAAAACCTTCAGTACTCTTACTGGATGAGCCTGCAGCCGGGCTGAATCCTCAGGAAAAACTGGCCCTGGCGCAGTCCATCCGGCAGATCCGCGATCGATTTGAAGTGGCGATTTTATTGATCGAACACGACATGCAACTCGTGATGGATATCTGCGAGAGAATTGTGGTGCTCGATCATGGAGTCACGATCTGCGAAGGCACGCCACAAACTGTGCAAAACGATGAAAAGGTGATTGCAGCCTATCTGGGGGCGATTGCCGACGACGCTTAAGCTCGCTCCTGCCGGGAATTCGAATTCGATCTATCGCGGAAATGACCTTATGGCTTTGCTGGAAATCGAGAATCTGTCGGTCTCGTATGGTTCGATACGGGCACTTCGCGGAATTTCACTCAAAGTCGAGCCAGGCGAGATCGTCACTTTGATTGGCGGGAATGGTGCCGGCAAATCCACCACGCTGCGGACCATCTCCGGGCTATTGTCTCCGCAGGAAGGCCAGATCCTGTTTGAAGGAAAGCCCATCGCCTACAAGTCGCCTCATTCGATTGCGGCCAATCGATTGATTCATGTCCCGGAAGGTCGTGGGATCTTTGCCAACTTGACAGTCGAAGAAAATCTGCGGCTGGGCGCGTATTGCCGAAATGATGCAAATGAGATTCGCCAGGATTACGAACATGCCCTCGAATTGTTCCCGCGCGTCAAAGAGCGCTTGTGGCAACTGGCAGGAACATTATCTGGTGGCGAACAGCAGATGGTCGCCATTGCCAGAGCCCTGTTGGCGCGGCCCAAACTGCTGATGCTCGATGAACCATCACTGGGCTTGGCACCGCAGATTGTGCAACTGATTTTCCAGGTGATTCGTAAAATCAATGCGGGAGGGACGACGATCCTGCTGGTCGAGCAGAATGCCAACCTGGCACTGCAGGTGGCTCATCGAGCCTATGTGCTCGAGGTGGGCAAAATTGAAATGTCCGGGCCCGCTGCAGAGCTGGCGAATAGCGACGACATTCGCAAAGCCTACCTGGGCGGCCATTAGTTTGTCGTTTCCCGCCGAATTCGATTGATGCACAAGACTGAGAGACATCGTTTTCATGCGCATCTGTGGGAACACATTGGCTGTCACATGACATAGAATTCCCTTACACCTCTTCCAGAGCTCAATAAAGCGTTGTGGGCCGATAAAACATGCTTGCTCAGAGCCGCAAGCATGGCACACAAAGAGCTGTTTGATCCTGGAGTCCGTATCATCATGCTGACTGCGAAGAAGACCCCTCAGGAGTTCAACCATGACTGCCAGTTCGGTTGTTTCAGATTCGTCCGCAGAGGGAAAAGTATTTCCTCGCATTGAACTGGCCATTGTGCAGATGGATGTGTCGATTGCTGAACCGGCTCACAATTGCGAGCGGATGCTGGGCTTTCTCCGGGAAGCCGCAAGCCATGGAGCCAGGCTGGTTGTTTTTCCCGAGTGTGCGCTTTCGGGGTACTGCACAAGTTCACTCGAAGAAACGCGAAAACTGGCAGCACCTATCGTCAATCCCTGGTATCAGAAGCTCCAGGCGGCTTGCGCTGAACTTCGCATCTATGCAATTTACGGTCAACTGGAAATCGAATCGCAGACTGCCGGGATTGATGAACTGCCGGTCTACAACACTGCCGTCGCCATTGGCCCACGGGGAGTCATTCACACGTATCGCAAGACTCATCTCCCTTTTATTGGAGCAGATCGTTTCACCTCGTATGGTGCCGGGCCATTGAGCGTTTTTGAGATCGAAGGAGTGCGAATCGGGCTATTGATCTGTTATGACGGCGGGTTCCCGGAACCATCCCGCGTATTGGCCATCGAGGGAGCTGATCTGATTCTTTTGCCAACCAACTGGCCGACAACGGCTCAGGTTTTTGCAGCCCACGCCTGCCAGATGCGCTCCATGGAAAGTACGGTCTTCTTTGCTTCGAGCAGTCGCGTCGGTATCGAGCGGGATGTCCGGTTTATTGGACAAAGTCGCATCTGTTCGCCTTTGGGGCACGAAATGACAGCGGCTGACGATCAATCGGAAGCCATTCTGTACGCCACCATCGATACGAAGCTCTCTCGAACCAAACACCTCATTCGGACTGCGGGAGAAAGTGAAATCAATCGAGTGGCAGACCGTCGTCCGGAACTTTACGCCGCTTTGGCTGTGGCGCACAATTCGCCCAGGGCCGGCGGTCGGCCAGCCCCGGCAATTGAGACGCACTGAGCAAAGCAGGCGAATTGCCAATCACTTTCGGAAGGCAATTCGAGATCTCAACTCGTATCCCGCGAGCAGCTAACATACACTGTTCAGGACGAGTTCAGGCTCGGGAGTTGAATAGTGGACAGCACTTTTCAGAAAATATAGTCGAAGTGAGAATCCCTGGTCGGCTGAGAATGACTGACTGAAAGTGACTGCCCCGAGAAGATGGTGCAATCCGTAGGAACTTCTTGCACCCTACAGTCGAACAAGAGATGCTGGGTCAGAATTGTAAGTATGCGACATGAAACCCTCATCGGAAGTAGTCATTTTGTGAATTGTGCTCTGGTGATCAAATGCCATCGTGATGTTGTCATTGATCGTGGCCTCTGGCTTGTGAAGAATAGGATCTTCGCTGGAAGGACAGCCGCCTGATGACATTTCTGCATCCACTGATTCTGGCGGGGCTGGCGCTGGTTCTGTTACCAGTCGTGATTCATCTGCTGATGAAGCAGAAGCCCAAGCGAACCCCCTTCCCGGCTTTGAGACTGCTCCAACAATCTCAGGCCAAGGTTTCAAGGCGATTGAATCTGCAGCACTGGCTGTTGATGCTGCTGCGAATGCTCGTCATTGGTGCCATCGTCATCGCGATTGCACGCCCGACTTTACCGGCAGCCAATTATCAATTGACCAGCAGTGAATGGCTCCGGCTACTGGCGATTGTGCTGGTTGGCGGTGGAATCTATGCGGCATTAGAAATTTATCTGTACCGACGACGCCAGCAACTTCCGAATATTGATCGTTTCTCGAACAACTTCACCTCCGGAGGGCCTGCTGCTGCAATTCAACAGCAGACCTCAAAATTGCGGTCGCGACTGATTCCACTGGTCTCGATCTCTGCCGGTTTAGCGGTGGTGCTGTTTCTCATCTGGCCTTATCAAACACGAATCATGGCCGACTGGTCGAAGCCATCGTCTCGGGCGAATCTCGAACTTCCGGTTGCTGCGGTCTTCATCTTCGATACATCACCCAGCATGCAATACAGAAATCAGGGCAAAACCCGGCTGGAAGTCGCACAGAGCATGGCGACAACCCAATGGGGCAAACTCCCAGCCGGAAGTCGTCTCGCACTGATCGATGGGATGCAACCTGCCAAGCCCACGTTTCTTGCAGACCGAAATACGGCTCACCAACGAATTCAACAATTCACCACCCACTACGAAGAACGTCCACTCGAAGACTCCGTCCGACTGGCCCTTGCGTTGCAGGAAAATGATCGAACGAAACTGCTCGAAGCTGAAGGAGGAGCAACCGATCGATTTGTGCGTGAAGTCTATCTGTTTACAGATCTCGCGAGACATCAATGGCATGGGGCGGCAGACGCAGGGCTACTGAGCGAGTTGGAAAAGCTCAAGGATGTCAGCATCTACATTATTGATGTCGGCGAATTGAAACCTTCAAACAACAGGCTCTACGGTCTCAAGCTCAGCCAGGAAACGATTGCCGAGAATGGCGAGGTATTAATTGAAGCGACCGTTGAATCCGATCTGGCACTGGCGCCCAAACCTATAGAAAGCTCGGCTCCACCGGCTCAGAACACAACAGATCCAGGAAATGCAGCAACACTCAGTACGAATGATGATATTTCTATCGAACTGGTGCTGGGTGATCCCCGTGTGGGAAATACCAAACGGGTCGGTTTGGAAACGGTTTCCAGAGGTGGACGACAAACCGTACAGTTCACCGCCAGTAATTTACCCTCCGGTCCTTCCAGCGGTTATTTGCGACTAATCGGTGACGATCCCCTGGCATTCGATAACAGTCTTCCCATCGCACTGACAACGGCAAAGCCACCTAAAGTGCTCGTAGTTTCAGCGAATCGGGCCGATAGCCGACTCCTCATGGAAGCGTTGGCTCCCGCCGAACTGACTCGTGTCGGAAAGGCGACGACAGTCCCTACCTGGATACCGGCATCAAGCCTTGCTGCCACAGATCTGAAGTCTTACGACGTGGTATTTCTGATCAACCTGCCAAGACCAACAGCCGAAGACTGGAAACTACTTCGCGGGTTCGTCGAAGCAGGTGGAGGACTGGTACTGACCAATGGCCACCCATCCAAGGGCGTGGTTAATGCACCAACTTCTATCGATCCGCTGACCTACGAGAATCCTGATGCTCTGGCCATACTTCCAGCCAGACTCAAAGCTTCACTCTCCTTCCGACCAGGCCAGGTATGGGAGTTTCCCAATCGATCCCATGGCTTCATGGCTCCATTGGCTGAATTCGGGGTGCTCGAAGAGTGGGAGTCACAGGTCGTCAACCGATACTGGACAGTCAACCCGGTCGATGATGCGATTGTACTGGCACGCTTTCTTGACGAACGAAAATCTCCTGCTCTTTTAGAACGCCGCGTGGGAAAAGGGATCGTCCAGCAATGGACGACTTCATGGAGCCTTCCCGACTGGAATGACCTGCCCAGAAGCTGGGCATTTGTGGCTCTGGCAGATGCTTCTGTCGATTACCTGTCTCAGCGACAGGCACGCCGATTCAACTTTGTGCTGGGTGATCCCATTCAACTGATTTTTCCCTCAGATCAGGTTTTACCGCCCCAGTGGCTGGTGCGGACTCCAGATGAGCGTCAGCAAGCCCTCGATGCCGAATCTTCGACCCGGCTGATCATTCCCGCAACGATTGCCAATCAACCGGGAATCTATCTGGTTCAGCCCAAAGCCGACCCTGCAGCGATGATTCCTCTCGGAGTTCGTGTTCGCGATGCCGAATCTAATCTTGAACGTATGAACAAAGAGAATATCGATCAGATTTTTGGAACGGATCGTGTTCTGGTACATCGCGAGCTGGAGACCTTAGAGCGAGCTGTCCTTTCCGGCCGGATCGGTCAGGAAGTCTACGCACTCGTTCTATTGCTGCTCGTGGCCGGCTTTGTGACTGAACATCTTCTCGCCAACTGGTTCTATGCTCCACCGGCTGCCGCCCTCACCAGGAACACGTTGCACACTGCTCCCCGTCCGGAAGGAGCAGTTCATGCCAACTGATTTTTACGCGACAACTTTCGCTGCAGATTCTCATGCCAATACCCCTTTGCCCCTGTGCCCATTTGACGGGGGGCATCCATGACGTTTGAAGAGATGAAATTTCAGGAGATCACCTTCCATCCAGTGGGTGGATATTTCTTTGCGATCACTTTATCGATGGCCTTACTGTGGATGGTCTGGAAGGCTTATCCGCATCATTTCTTTCAGCAACTCCCCTCTCGAATCCGCACGACAAGAGGATTGCGGCTTTTGGCGGCAATCGTGTTGATTGCCGGTCTGTTTCGTCCCGAACTGGTCTGGGAATCGTCAGCGGCACCCGATGCGCAGGTGCTGATTCTGCGTGACGTGAGCCGCAGTATGACGACACAGGATCTGCCTGCCGCACGGAGCCGACTGGAAGGTGCGCTGTCAGACTCGCTGGCCATTCAGAAGGCATTTGAAAAAACAAAATCAAAACCGTCTCAGGTTCGAATCTTCGATTTCTCGGACAAGCTGAGTCCTCCGGCTACTGAGAATCCGGTGGCGGATGGGCAGCAGACACTCTTTGGCGAAGCCCTTCAGGGAGCCCTTCGAGAAGCACGTAACCGTTCGACCTCGGCTGTCTTTCTACTTTCCGATGGTGCCCAGCGCAGTTTGTCTCCGAAACCTGTTGACCCGTTATCGATTGCACAGGCATTTGGTGAAGAAGGGATTCCGATCTATGGGATTGCCTATGGGGCGAGCAGTATTTCTGGACAGGGCTTGGATTGGACACTGGCTGATCTGCGGGTAGACCCGATTGTCTTTGAGAAGAATCGTGTTCCGGTCACAGTCCGGGTGCGGGCGATTGGAGCGCGGGGTCGAACCACGACCGTTCGCCTATTGCTCGAGAATCGAAGTGATGTGCCACTGGGAAAATCCGGGCCATTGGAACCTGTGCTGGCCACAGGTGGCGTTATTCCTCAAGTCACCATCACGCCTACGGAAGATGATCAGATCATTCCTGTGGAATTGTCCTTTCTGCCCAGTCAGGCCGGAGAATTCAAACTGGCTGCTGAAGTTCAAACCTCCGAAGGAGAACTGCTGACCAGAAACAACCGCCTCGAAACGATCATCACTGTCAAAGCGGGTGGATTGCGAGTGGCGGTGATTGATCGCTTGCGCTGGGAACCAAAGTTTCTCAAAATGGCCAGCGGGGCATCGCAACTGCAGATGGACTTTGCCGAAATTCGTCAAAGTCGCGGCCAATCGCCGGTGGTACTCGATGCTTCGTGGTTCGAGCCCGATCGCTACAATGTGTACATCCTGGGCGACGTCACCATCGATGAACTGGGTGAATCGAACATCAAGGCTCTTGCGGCACGAGTTCAGGCGGGAGCCGGCCTCATGACCATTGGCGGCAGCCGAAATTACTCCGCGGGCCGATGGGAAGAATCGGATCTGACAGATCTCGTGCCTGTCATGTCAGCCTCCGCCAATCCGGGTGGCAATTCGAAAGAATCATCCAGTCTGGAGGGGCCGACACCATTCATTCCGACAGAGACGGGCCTGCGTCGCTATGTGCTGCAACTGGATGGCACGGGGCCGCTCATCGATCGCTGGAAAGCACTGGCCCCATTAGAAGGGGCCAATCGGCTGGTTCCTCGGAATCCTCTGGTCGAAGTCTGGGCTGCGGCACCCAATGGCGAAGGTCTGTTGTTCGCCAGCGAGATTGGCAAAGCCCGTGTCCTTTCGTTTGCGGGAGATTCATCTTACTTGTGGGTCTTAGGCGGCGCTGCCAAAGCCCATCAGCAATTCTGGCGACAGGCGATACTGTGGCTGGCACGCCGAGAAGACGACACGGAAGCTCCGTTGTGGGTGAAGGTGGAACCTCGTAATGCACCTCTCGGAACAGCCATCGGTATTGAATATGGTGCGCGAGCCCCAGGCGGACAACCACGAAACGATGTCAGTTTTGAAATGGAGATTATCGATCCTGCGGGTACGAAAATTCCAGCATTGGTTTCGACGGATGTTGCCGCGAGTTCAAAGAACACAGGCAGCGGTGGCAGGCTGGACTGGACGAAAACTGAAGAGCCTGGCGATTACTGGGTGCGAGTTTCGGGCAAAGCCAACGGTGAGAATATCGGGTTGGATGCCGTGACCCGATTTCTGGTTTCACCGCGCGATATTGAACTCGACCGTCCGGGTGCAGATCCCGATTATCTCAAGCAAATCACTGAAGCCGGAAGTGGTCAACTCCTTTCGACCGAGAAGCTGGCTGGGTTTCTGGATCAGTTGATTGCCAGAGAAAATCCACTTGCGAAAGAGACCGTTCAAGTCAGGTTGTGGGATCACTGGCTGATGATTGCCCTCTTTGTGATCGCCATGGGGATCGAATGGGTGATCCGTAAGGCCAACGGCTGGGCCTAAGAAAATGGGCTCGAGAAAAAGGGCCTCATAAAATCGGCCTGAGAAAATGTGCCTGAGAAAAAGAGTTCCGATTGAGAATTTTCCGAGGTCGGAGGGAACTTTTCTGGCCAGCACTTCGTCACCAAAAGAGTTGATTGGGGGAAAGGTCAGTAATCTCAGCCGTTTCCGGTCGATAGTTCTCGTTGAGAAACCACGAATTCAGAATGCAAACTGCCATTCTGTCGCACTTTATGTCAAACTAAAGGCGTAGAATTCTGCAGAGAGGTCGCTCAGTATGGCAACTATTCAACCTTCCGATGAATCACCCGCCTTCGTCGACTTTGACGAATTTGTCGCCTATCAGTTGGGCGAGGTGAAATCGGCGGTGCGGTCCACGGATCTCACCACGGCTATTGTCGGCAGCTTTGCCTGGGTCAGTGCGCTGTGTGCCCTATTCGTGATTTCTGACCAGTGGTTGTTTGCCGATGGCTGGAGCATGGTGGCCCGGTGGATCTGGCTGGCAATTCTCGTGAGCGGCCTGGGCTGGTGGTTGACTCGCACGTTGCTGCATCCCCTTCTGCGTAAGGTGAGTCCCCTTTATGCCGCCAAAGAGCTGGAGACAGCCGTCCCGGCTCTCAGGCGGAATCTGGTCAATCTGGTGGATTTACAGGCTGCGGGACGACCAGTCGCGCCGGCTGTCTTGAAAGCCTTGCAAAAGCGAGCGGCGGTTTCTCTGGAAGAAGTGCAGCCCAGGCAAGCGATCGACCACACCCACCTGCTCTGGGTCTCTTGTGCACTGCTGGCGACGGTCGTTCTGCTGGCGGTCTATGCCGTGATGTCGCCCAAGCCGATCTGGCCGTCGTTATGGCGCATGATTCCTTTCACGTCGATTGATGCTCCCACGGAAACATTGATTCGAGAAGTGACCCCGGGTTCGACAGTCCGCCTCGCGGGGTCCATGCTCGATGTCGAAGCCCAACTGGCAGGACGTATCCCTGAGATCGTCGAACTGAAGTTCACGACCGTTGATCAGCAGTTTGTGGACGAAACCGTCCGTATGGCTCCCGTGGGCCAGGGAGGTGCGCGGTTTGAAGCCAGACTGCTGGGTGAACGAGGAGAAGGATTCACCCAGTCATTTTCGTACTACATTCAAGCCGGTGATGCCCGCTCAGCCAATTACCAGGTGAGCATTGTCACCCCTCCCCATGCCAACGTTGAAGAAGTCGAGATCCAGGCACCGGCTTATACAGGTATCGAGAAGCAGGTCAGCCGAGGTGGTGCCATTCATGCGTGGGTCGGTTCGGAGGTGAAAATCCGGGCACTGGCGAATCAACCCGTCACTTCAGCCACCATGATTTTCTTTGACGACGACGGCATGACGCCTACGGGTGAGGAACTTCCTGTGCGGTTGTCTCAGAACCGCGAACTGACTGCCGATTACCGTCCACAACTTCGAGAAGACGGGACATACGCGAGGTACTACTCGATCATCGTTCGCACAGCAGGTGGAGAAACCGACCCTGCGCCAACCATCTATCCGATTGCATTGCAGATAGATCAGCCTCCGGAGATCCGGATGGTCATTCCCGAAAATGATGTGGCTGCCGCTGCTAATTCGACGGTGGGATTTGTTTTCACGGCCCGCGATGTTGATTTTCTCCTGGGCCCGATGACACTCATTGCCGAAAAACAGGGGCAGATCATTGCGCGGGAAGAACTGGCGGCCGGTGGTGTTTCACAACAGACAGCGAAGACCACCTTACGCCTGGATCGCTTTGCACTGCAGGAGAATGATGAACTCAAGGTCTACGCCACCGTCCAGGATAATCGCCAGCCAACACCGAATACGGCTCGCTCCGACGCACGGCTGATTCGAATTCAAGGAGTCTTGCCTCCGCAGAAACAGCAGGAACAGCGTCAGCAGGCCGAAAAGCAGGCCCAACAGGTCGAAGAACAGGCCCGGCAAAAGGCGGCCCAGAACCAGGCAGGAAATGAACCGCCAGCAGATCCTGCACAGCAGGATCCGGGTCAAGCTCCCGAGGCCATGTCTGATCGCCCACAGGAAGGCGAAGGGAATCCTGGCCAAAATGCCAATGATCCAACACGGGCCAAAGACAGTCGTGCCGGCGAAGGGATGAACCAGAACGAGCCACAATCTCGTGACGACAATCCCCCCTCCGATCGTTCCGACAATGCGAATGGGAAACCCGGTGAGGAGCGTGGTGAACCTTCAGAAAACAACCGGACTGAAGGAAAATCAGCTTCCGAACGGAAGGGCGAAAATCAGGATTTGTCTCGCCAACAGAACAATGACTCAGGCTCGAAGACTTCTCCTGAAAATACTCCCGCAGACCCGAAAAACCAGTCTGGTTCCTCAGGCCAGCCGAAATCCAATCAGCAGAACAGTGGCCCGCAGAACAGTGGCCCGCAGAACAAGGGGCAGCAGGGCTCCAACAAATCTGACCAGGGATTATCACCCAACGGAGAAGATGATTCGGAAGCCTTGAAACGGTTGTTGGAAAAAGCCCGGCAGGAATCGCGTCAGGCCAATTCCAAAGGACAGGAATCGGGGAACCAATCCCGTCAGGAACAGAAGTCTCAACCCGAAAATGAGGCTGACAAGTCCTCATCGGCAGGTCAATCCGATGGCCGCAAGCGAGGAGATGAAGGCTCGAGCAAGGAGTCGATGACGGAAGACTCCACAAACTCTTCGAAGGGAAATTCTGCGGAAAATCAGCCGCCCAGGAATGATTCTCGGCAAGGAGAGTCGTCCCAGAAATCTCCTGCCGAGATGAATGATCCTCAATCATCAAAAGAGCCCGCGAGCCCCAAAGAGAAGATGGCTGAAGGCCAAACGAAAACCCCAGGTGATTCTCAACCTGAAAGTGCTGAGACAGGAGATACCGGCAAACCTTCATCTCCTCAGAGCAAAAACTCTTCACAGCCAATGTCTGGAAGTGAAAAAGATTCTCAGTCCAAAGCCAATGGAGAGAAATCGGCCTCTGCTGGTGATGAAAATTCATCGGCAAAAAATCAAGGCGCATCAGGAAATGAATCTGCCAAAAACGGCAAAGGATCTCGCCCCAACGATCAATCGTTGAAACCCAACTCCGACAATCCTGCCAGTGCGAGTGACCCCGCTGGCGATCCCTCGGGAACGGATCCATCCCAACGTGCTGGACAGAAAAACAAAGCCTCAGATCCATCGATGGGCCCGCCCAGCGAGAAGCTCCTGGGCAAGTCTCAAGAGGGGGGCAAGGATGACGAGATGCCTGCTCAAAGACGCCCCGGTGAAGATGGAACGACGGGAGACCTGAAGGCCGATAACGAACGTCCTCAGAATTCACCCGCTGGTAAGGCAGATCCTGGTGCCTCCAGCCCGAAGAATGCCCCCAAGAGCCCAGCTCCACCATCTTCTGATGAAATGCCTCCGTCCGATCAACGGCCTCAAGATGCTTCGGCAGGTGAACGAGGTATGGATCGACAGGCACAAAAGACAAACACTCCCGGGGAACCTTTGGAGCAATCTCCCAATCAACAACCGTCTGCCCGGCCGAATCCCGATCCTCAGGACGTTCCTGCCGGAAGTGGTGAGAAGATGCGCGGCGAACCAGGGAAACCGCCCAAGGCCAATCAGAAATCACAGCAGGCCGAAAGTGGTGAAGCTGGTCAATCATCCGCCAATCCGGATGGCGCGGATGGCATGGCGGAAGGGAGTGGCAACGACACATCTTCCGAGCGAGCCAAACCCGGAGAAGCGGGAAGACCAGGAACCAGCACTGCAAAAGAGAATGGAGCACCAGCCACTGGGAGCCAGCAGAAACCTTCCGGAGAAAAACCAACTGGTTCGAAAACAGGATCACAGCAGAAATCGGGAGGCAATGACCAGCCAGAAGGTGGTGAGCCAGCGGGGATGAACTCACCGGCAGATGGAAAAAATGGGAGTCAACCACCTGCTAACCCGGCAGATGCAAAAGGGGGGGCGTCAAAAACAGGTAGCGCTCCAGAGAATTCACCGCCAGGCAGCAGCAAGGAAAAGACATCTGGAGAAGGCAATTCGCCTTCCAATCCCTCTGGTAATAAAACTCCGGGCAACAAGCCTGCAGGCAAGGAAGCTGCCGGTGGCCAGGGCGATAAAGGCAACCAGAGCGGTGGCAAAGGTGGCCAGGGTGGTGATAAAGGTCAGGGTGGCGAGAAGGGCCAGGGCGGCGAAGGTAGCGACGCTGGCCAGAGTAATGGAAAAGGTGGTGGGAAAGGTGGATCGTCACCAGCTTCTGGCACGCCTTCCAGTTCCGGAGCATCATCTGGCGAGCCTTCCGGTCAGTCATCGTCAGCCACTGGCGGTGGTGCCGGTGGTGAGATGACACCACGGGGTTCCGCTGACAATTCCTCCAATGCCAAGGGGGCATCGGGTGGAAAGGAAGGTCGCGAGAATCAGGCAGCAAATGGCCCAGCTGCGAATGCACCGGCCGATCAAAATCAGGCCAACCCTGAGTTTGAAAAAGAGGCCGCAGAGTTAGTGCTCGATCAATTGGAGCGGCAACTGGAACGTGGCCAGGTTGATCAGAAACTACTGGATGATCTCGGCTGGAATGAGCAGCAGATGCGATCGTTTGCGAAGCGGATGCGAGAGCAGATAAATGCCGCCAAATCGACAGATCCCACACCAGAAGATCTGTTGAGAAAACGTCAGTTTGAAGAGATGCTCGAATCGGCCAGGATTTCCCGACAGAGAGTGGAAGCTCAAGGAAAAGCTGTGCCACAGCGCGATATCGACCAGGCCGGAAGTCGCCGTTCACAGGTTCCGGAACAATATCGCCAGCGATTTGAGGCCTACACACGTGGTGTTCAGAAAAAATCTGCAACACCCGCACCTCCATCGCCAACCCCTGCCCCGAAGCCATGATCACATCTACGTATCTTCTACATATCCCACGAAATCAGAGTGGGCTGTTGATTGCGGAACATGCTTGCCCAGAGCTGCAAGCATGGCACACAGCCCTGTATGTCAGGGGATCGGCTGGAAGGTTTGTAAAGGTGGTGGCCGAACGTTGCTCGCAGGATTAAAGGCACTCAGAAACTGTTTCAATGCATCATCCAGTTCTGGCACTGGTTTCATGCGGGAAACGGGGCTGCCCACATTTCCTCGAACTTCGACCCCGACCCAGCCACGACTGAGTGCACCGACCACTTCATGAATCACAGGAATGCGTACCTGATTTCTCGCCAGCATCGAATAAAAATCGAGGACGATTCCACCATCGAAACGGATCGAGCCACGCCCCCTGAGACTGATCGCAGTCCCCACGAGGTCGATACTGCTGAAATTGAATCGTTCATCGGCAACACGGAAGTTCAAATCGACATAATCAAACGCCGCTTTCGACGCATTACCATCCAGCTGCAATGAACGGAAAATCTGCACAAAGATGGGTAACTCATAAATCGCTGCGGGGCTGATCTGTAATTGACCGGCACCAATAATTGTCTGTGTATCGCCCGCCCTCCCCTTCAAATCCATCCAGCCATTCATCGTTCCCCGCAGATTCGACTGGCCGTTCAAATACATCTGCGCGTAGCGTTCCAGACTGGCCCGTGAGATCGTCGATTTGAGTTGCCATGCAGGAACTGCCTGATCCAGCCAGACAATCGCATCGAGTGTGACAATCCCGTCGCAAGTTTTACCGCTGAGTCTTTCTTCCAGCGGGATGCGTCTGGGTGGTAACTCACCTTGATTCCCCGTGATCATTTCCCGGGCGCCAATCGAGAGTTCACCATTCGATAACCGGAAAGGGCCGCGAACCACGCCAACCTGGTAACCCATCACGCGGACAAGATCAAAATCTATCGAGCCTTTGAGTTCAGTGCCTTTCGTAGAAGTTGAACCATCGCACTGCACTTTCCCGGAAACTTTTTCCAGCTTCAGGCCGGCCGTCAATTCATTCCCTGGCAATACGAATTCCAACCGCCAGGCCACATCCAGAGCCGCCTGATCCTGTCGTTCCTGCAAAAATTCGATTTGTCCATTGACCGAGAAAGTCCCCGCAGGATTCAGTGCGTCTAACGTGGGCTTCAATGAAGCGGGGACTGCACGACGAAACGCCGTCGTCACCAGCACATCATCTGCAAAAAACTCCTCGAAAACGACTCGCGATCTCCCTGTATGAAACTCGCCAAAGCCTTTCAACCGGATGGTGGTGTCATCATGCCGACCACTCAAGCGGAGAATATTGAGATCTCCCTTCTGATATTTCAGCTCTCCCTGCACATCAGTAATTGCATAAGGGAACTGCTTCAAAGCGAGATCACAACCTGTCAGGCGGAGACTGGGGATCACGACATCAACTTCCATTCCCGGTGACCAGGCCAGTTCGATGTTCGAATCGAAACCTCCTCGCGGATTGATCTCCTGCCATGTCTTTTGCAGATGGGCTGGCAAGGCGTCGAATAATGATTGATCAAAACTTCCCTGATGGACATCAACAATGAGATCGAGACGATCCTGCTCGGGTTGCCGCTGAAAAACACCTCGTCCTTCGAGTGCGGTCTGCCCATGAGTGGCCCGCACATCTTTCATTTCGAGTCGATTGTTCAGCCAGGTCACGACACCGCTGACATTCTGCATTTCATAAGGGAATGGCTTACATTTCAGGCGTCCGTCAAACACCTTCGCCGCCAGTTGAGTCTCCCATTTACTTCCGAGGCCTGGCGGCCGGATGATCCGTGCGACAATGTCTGACTTTCCTTCCATCTGCAGCAATCGCAACGTGTCGGCAATCGCCGGAGGGCAACTGCTTTTGAGTGTTTCATCGATGATCACGCCTCGAGTGCGAATCTCGATGGCGGCATCGGCCATGGGGCCAGGATTGATTGCAATCCCTCGGAAAATCACAGGAACTCCACCCGCCATGCCACGAGCATCGACTTCCAGTTGCCGCCCTTGCACCTGGATCTGCCCACTCACTTCCGCCACAGGATAAGGAAATTTCGCGTATCGAAAGGCACATTCCCGGCCATGAATAATCATCCGCGGCAACCACGGACTCCCTGCGTCATGCTCGATATGGCATTCCGCCCGGAACAATCCTGTCAGCCGCAATTCTTCTGCCCATTTGCGGACAGCCGGGGGCAATCTCTGGCGTAAACCGTCGGAGAGTTCGAGTTCTTCAACTGCTGAATAAATGCTCGTACGGCCACTTTTCCACTGATGGTCACCTCGTGCCATCCATTGGGTAAAGCCTGTGGCGGCTGTTAAGTTTTCGAGTCTGACCTCTTGGTGTGTAGCGACACAGTTGCCCTTGAGTCCGGTCAACGCCATGGGGAATGCCGCATGAGCCACTCCACCGTTCACAATCTGAGCCTGGACTTCATACTCAGGAAGAACATCTGCAGTTTTTTGCATGGCCTTGAATGCTAAATTGGCATGCAGTTGAACTGGTGGGATCTCTGGTAACTCAGAAAATGCCTCAGGAGCATCGAGCCCCTGCATGAGCTGACTCCAGATTCGCTTCCATTGCTGATCGATCACTGGATCAAAACGTGAAGCGAAACTCCAGATCGAATTCGTGAATCTCAGACCTTGCCAGGTGCCATGCACTGACCAGAAACGTTCCTCTGTCGAGATGGTGGCATTATCGATATTCAACCGCCCGATGTCACCGATCCTGGCTTCACCTCGAATTGAAACCTGCTTGGCTGATACCGGGAAGCACGACCACGCCATGTCATCGATCGTGAGCGATATTGATTTCGAATGCGCTTCCCCCACCACCGAATGAAGTTCATGAGCGACTTGCGCGGATGCTGGCTGTATCTGGGACTCGAGTTCAATCTGGCAACGTCCGCTCTCAATAAAAATCTCGGGCATCGCCATAGCCGATTGCCGGGCCAATGCCAGGCTCTCGAAATTCCAGTGACCATCTGCACTACGTTTAAGGTGGATATGAGGCTGGATGAGCCTCAGCTGCTCGATGACAATCAGTTGATGTTGAGAAAGCTGCTCACGATCTAAAGAAACAATCAATTCAGGAATCACCGCGAGCGGTAATTCCTGACCTTCGGGCGTAATCTGCAGATTAAACAGGCGAATTCGTCCACTGAAATCAAATCGGGCGCCATCCAGCGTAATGATGGAATCAGGGCAGGCTCTGGCAAATTGCCGCAAGGCTTCTTCTCGCAGCATGGCATCACTGCGGAAATAAAGTGCCCCAGCCCCACCAGCTCCGGCGATTCCCAAAAGAACGACAATCCCGAATATCCAGCGAAACGTTCTCAGCATGGAGTTTCCTCCTGCCCGTTCTTCGCTAATAAAGCACCATCCGGTTGAGCGTCTAGTTTGTTACTAAAATATTTTCCTGATACAGCGATCCACCCACTGGCAGCCAGAACTGCCATGGGAAGTTCGGCAGGCAGGCGGTAACGCATCGAGCCCACAAACAGGAGATGAATCCCGGCAAAGACAAGCACTGGCATGCCACAAAACAAGAGTGCTCGCCAATGCCTCGAAGTTCGGATCAGCTCAAAAAAGATCCCGGCATACAGCCAGGTCGTCGAGAGACCCACAGGAATCAGGATCCACCAATGCCGAAATTCCGGGTAATTCGGCACGAGATTCCAATAGCGAATCTGCTTGATGATCGCGAGTTCAAACGTTCGCGAGGGATGCTGAGCCACAAATGCCCATGCCCGACGACGATACTCTTCGTCGACTTCGCGTTCTTGAAGACGGTTGGCCACTCCATCGGTCTCGAAGAATGTCATGTCACTGTCACCAGTCGCACCTGCATGCAAGCCATCATAAAGACTTGCACCCACCCAGAGTGTGGTGAAGGTGAACTTTCCCGAAACTGCTTGATTTCGCAGGGCCCAGGGTAAAAGCAGGAGCAGAATCGTCCCGCCCATCACGACTGCTGATAGTCCACTTTTCAGCAGCAATTGCAGGCGATGTTCACGAGCGGAAATGATCGCACAGACCACAGCAGCGGCGGGGATCAAACCGGCACAGGCAAACCATGTCGGCCGCATCAGGATTGCTGCCGTCGAGAAAAGCCCCGAGATCATGGCCCAAACAATGATTGCCCTACTCCAGCCGGGAAGCTCCATGGCTTTCAACCAACAGGCCATGGCGACGAGAGCCCACACTAAAGCCGTGGCAAATGCCCCTTCACTGAGAATCAGTACGCCAAATCCCGCCAGAAGGGGTGATATCGCCACATACGTGGCTGCCAAGATTCCTACCGCGTGGCTGTAGAGCACGCGTCCCAGTTGATAAACGCCGCCAATACCAGCCAGTGACACGGCAATCAGCACCAGCCGTACCACGAGACGCTGATCATGCCCCAGCCATCTGGCCACAGCCAAAATCGCGGGAAAACCCGGCATCCGCAGCACATACCGCCCATAAACTTCGTAGTCTGCACCCGTCAGCAGATCACCAGCCAGATCCCAATATCCCTCGGCATCCCCAGGCACCAGAAAAAAGCGATCCGGCTGGCCGCTTAACACCCATTCGACACCCAGAGCCAGACCAAGACGGATCACTCCGCCGACCAGCAGCACCAGCAGCAGTTGCTTCCATTCCGCCCGATTCAAGCCATTCGTCCTTGAAATGCATTCTCAAGGGACGCTATCTCAAATCGTTACTTTGGGTCAATTCACAACAGGCAACCTGGGGACAATACGAGATTTGCGAAAACACGCTTTTGGCATTTTCCGCGCGTTGAACATCCGCTATGCCACATTGAGACATCAGTAGCGTAGTGAAGTCTGAATATAAAACTGGGTGCAGTCACCTCGGGGAATCGTCCGCTCGACATACTTGCCGAACCAGTACCACGAGTAGCCCGCCTGCAGATCCCACCACGGCTGGAAGTTGTACACACCGTAGATATCAAGAGCCGATCCGAGTCCTGTACCATTCCCTGCGGTGCCGAAAGGGACCTGATTGACCTGATAACCGGTATCCTGCCCGCTGGCGAGTTGCATCCAGTGAACTGCCGTTGCGGCCGTCATTTTGGTCGTGGGTTTCACATCCAGTTGGAGAGAATAGTCAATCAGGTTTTGCCCGGAGACGTTGTCCGAGAGAGCCCAGTAGGCATGTCCTAAAGGAAAGTAAGTGTAGAACGTATTGTCGATGCCGTCATTGGGATCGATATCGCCTGAACTCCAGTAAAACAATCCCGACAATCGAGGCTGCCACGGGCGACGTTTCCAGGTATGACCGATCACAGTGGTGGCAAATCCTGCAGAAACCCGATCTCCGATATCTGTCCCAAACTGATAACCCCCTTCGATTTCGAGATCCCAGATTCGGTCATCGTCAGCGATCCCATCCGAGACGGGGATGAGATGGGCTGCCCGTGTTCCCACCAGATGACGACTGCCATCGGCATAACCCACTCGAGGTTCACTGTTATGCATCCACATCCAGTAAGCTTCAAAAACTGTGTTTTCGATCCCTGTGTAGGTTGCGTAAGCCCCACTGAAATAGACGTTGTAGTTCGGCTGATCAAAGTTCGTCCCGGCAATATCAGGATCATTAAAGCCTGAGGACGCACTGACTGGATTCACTGTGAACAAATCGAGTTTCCAGTCACCTTCCTTGTGGAGATATCGAAATCCTTGAAATGTCCTCCGGGAGTTCGACCAATCGAGGGGCGAGATGAGCCGCTGCCTTCCGAACAACATCTCCTGCCGGCCATACCTGAAGACCGAGGACGTTTCGTCATCAGCAAAAAGCACGAAATCGACAAAAGCGTTCGTCAGATCCCAGCGATTTTCATCAATTCCCTGGCGGGCGGCCTGATCGCCATAAACCGAACCGTCCAGTATTTCTGCATAGGCTCGAACCCAATCGCTGTAATGCACGTCAACATAGTTTCGCCAGCGGATTAATGCGTAATCTTCGGATGTGGCGGGCCCACGCCGGATACGGTTTTTTTCCTGCAGATAACGAAAGCGAATTTCACCACCGGCTGAAACTCGCCAATCTTCCCCAAGAAAACTTCCCTGCCGATTCTTCAAATGCTCACCTGGCAGCCATGCGTGTTCTGGCTGCTGGAGGATGGAAAAGTCATTCTCGTAGAACAATGTCTTCCAAGGCCCCGGTTCGTTCACGACCTGAGGTGGAGGAAAAGCCAATGGCTTTTTCTGGGCGGGGATGATGGCAGTGACTGGAAGTGCCACTGGCGTAGGAATTTGCGTTGTACGGGATGCCGGGAAGATCTCTGAACTCTGCAGAGAGAACTCACCGTTTGATGACTGTTCAAAAACCTCCGTCACCAAACGAGGTTCTTCATCCTGCGGAGCGTCATCGACATCTGATGAGGCTGTTCGTTTCACAACATTCTGAGAAGGCGCAGCGTCACAAGATCCCGCCCCACAGCACGCTGCAACAGTTATCAAAACTATGGCTACGAAGTCTGCAGCAGACGAGAACCGGAATGCCCAGAAGAACCTTGATGGCATCGACACGACGACTCACATTCGCTGGGGAAATCAAATGATTCCACTCATTGAATGTTTCGACGACCTCTTTTCCCGGGCAAGAGTCGTTTATGTCTCTCAATGCCAGATTCGGCATGCGACATTGGATGGCCTGAGAGTTCTCGCTCGATCAACCCGCAGTTTTGACCGATTCTTCGCGAATGACCTTCCGATACGCAGCCACGGTCGTGGCGTAACCCAATTCGAGAGCATCCGCAATCAAGGCATGCCCGATCGAGACTTCCAGCACAGCAGGAACCTCTCTGAGAAACTTTCCAAGATTCTCCAGATTCAAGTCGTGCCCCGCATTCACCCCTAATCCATGTTCCAGGGCCATTTTCGCTGTCGCCACATACTGCTCAAGAATCTCGCCAGCGTTTTCTTTTCCGTAACTGGAAGCGTAAGGCTCTGTGTATAACTCGATGCGATCAGCCCCGACCTCTTTGGCCGCGGCAACTTGAGTCACATCCGGATCCAGAAACAGACTCGAACGAATCCCGGCTGCTCTGAGCTTTTCCAACACAGGGACCAGCTTTTCACGGTCAGCGAGCACATTCCAACCATGATCACTCGTCGATTGCTCAGGCGAATCCGGCACCATCGTGCATTGATCCGGCACCACTTCGAACACCAGATCGAGAAAACCGTCCGCCAGAGGATTCCCCTCAATATTCAATTCGATGTGCGGGTGGTGCTGTCGAATTAAGGCCGAAAGCTCACGAACATCGCTGCGGCGAATATGCCTTTCATCTGGCCTGGGATGCACAGTAATCCCTTCGGCTCCAGCAGCAATACAGAGCGAAGCTGCCCTTAACACGGAGGGAATCCCCAGATGTCGAGAGTTTCTGAGCAATGCCACCTTGTTCACATTCACGCTCAGTTTTGTCTTTTCAACCATGGAAATTCCTCAGACTTGATCTAAGTCTCTGTGGTAAAAATCTGGCAGCAGGAACTCTGCCGCAGTGACTGGCAGCCTGCTGGAATTATTCTCGACGATCACCCTCGGCACTCAATGCGGGAGGATTTTCCAGCGTATAAACCGTCTGTTCATGATCGATGGCCTGCCGGACATACCGCGGTGTCTGCAATGCCGCCACAAAAGCCGATCCATCGAACATCCGCAACGAACCTTGCACATGCTCCTGCACGAGTTCATCGATTTTTGAAGGTGCCATGCCTGTTTCAATCGGCTTTGTTCGGGCGATCGTCAATCCCCACAAAGACCCATAAGTTGGCACCGGAGCAGCTGCAGCCACCGCATACCCAAAAGCCGATTCCATCGTTTTAGTGACTCTCGCCAGCAATCTGACCCACGGAGGAGCCATCGAACCCGCCTGATTGATCAACACCCCATCGGGTGTGAGTGCTGCCCGGCATGCCTCAAAAAACTCGCGGGTGAATAGCGGATAAGCCGGGCCTTCTTCGATGGGATCGGTCAAGTCCGCAATGATGACATCATACTCACTCGAACTCGCTTCAATCAGATCAAAGGCATCGGCGACCTGAATCTTCACACGGGCATCATTCAGCGATCCCTGATGAATCTCTGGCAACATCTCCCGGCAGGCATCAATCACCTCGCCATCCAGATCGGCAATGACCACCTCTTCGACTGTCTTCCACTTGAGAACTTCCCGCGCAGCACCTCCATCAGCTCCACCGGCAATCAGCACTTTTCTGGGTGCTCCATGCAGAACACACGGGAGATGCGCAATCAGTTCATGATAAATGAACTCATCTCCCGTGCAGGTCTGCCACTTCCCATCCAGTACCAGAGCTTTGCCGTAACTCTCACTGATGACGATCGACATTTCCTGGAAGGCCGTCTGCTTATGCATCAGCATTTGTGAGACTCCATGCTGATAAATATCAACCGGAGACAAACGTTCGGCAATCCAGACACTCGCATCCATAAACCAATCCCAAACCATACGGGGCAAGCAAGCCTATACCTCGGCCTCAGAACTGTCACTTCAGGCAGATACCCCGCATCAGGCTTGAGCAGCAGCTTTCACGATGGGGTTGGTTAATGTCCCGATCCCTTCAATCTCAATCGAGACTTCATCTCCCTGCTCCAGAGAGAAATTGTTTTCAGGAACAATCCCGGTCCCTGTCAGCAGGAAGGCACCTTGGGGAACATCATTCTCAAATGTCAGCCAGTGAATCAGTTCGCTGAAAGATCGCTTGAGCATGCCCAGATGAGTTTCATCCTGACTGACAACCTGCCCATCGCGGCGGATCTTGAGTCGAACGGCGTTCCCCTCCAGTGTTAAAGGGTTGCTCGCCAGTCGTACCCAGGGGCCCAGCCCGCAGCATTGGTTATAGACTTTAGCCTGTGGCAAATAGAGAGGATTCTCACCTTCGATATCCCGTGCCGACATATCATTGCCCACGGTGTAGCCCACCAGTTTACCTTCGGGTGAAATCACCAGAGCCAGTTCGGGTTCAGGAACCGACCATTGGCTATCTGAACGAACTCTTAACGCCTGGCCAGGCCCCGAAACTCGAGCTGGTGTGGCTTTGAAGAAAATCTCAGGTCGGGGGGCTGTATAGACTTTGTCGTAATGCGAAGCACCCGCTTCGGACTCTTCCATACGAGCGACCTGACTACGCCGGTAGGTCACACCAGCTGCCCAGACTTCCTGCCTGTCAACGGGGGCCAGGAATTTGAGTTCTTCCACTGGTACAGGGCTCAATGACCCATCCACCAGATATCGCGCCAACCCCAACGGATCGGGAGCATGCAGGATATCTGCCAGACTGCGGACATGATCGACCTGCAACAAATCCAGCAGCTTCCAGGTTCCCTCTTCTCCCAGTGCGACACGAACTTCCCCATCGACCAGTTGGACTTTGCCGAGATACATAGCGAGCACTTTCTATTGAATTGAACTGACTGCCCGATTGGGCTCATTCATTTTTTTCAGTCAAGGACTATCGCGGAAAATCCATGCTGGCCTGACACAAATCAGTTTCAAGAGATTCCGTTGCTTCAGGAATTTCTCACACTTCACTACACCTGGGCAGAGAATCAAAGTGAGGGGGATTTCGTTTTGATCATGATCAGAAGTCTGCATCCGGGTGAGCTGTCCACTTAATGAAACTCCAGACTTCGATGGGCATCACTCTCAGTCAAAACAGGAGCTTGCTCCGGCACGCTTTCAACCTTGCGAAAGGCAAAGAACAGAAACACGATCGCCATCAATCCATAACCGATGGCCACATCCGTAGCATGATAAAGCATGGATCCTTCCGGTGCGCGGCTTCCTGCAAACAAAAAATCGACCAGATTCCCCGAAAGCTGGTAGCTGTGCGTTAAGCCTGCTCCCGCAAAAATCGCTCCAATTGATGACCAGCAGGCTGCCCGCAGAAACCTTCGCTCAATCAGTTCTACCGCAATGGTCGCGAGAATGACGCAGGTAAAGATATACCCCCGCTCCATGGAGATCAGACCATGCAGCAGAAAACCATTGACCTGTTGCGAGAAATCTTTGCTAAGCAGCGACTGCATTGTGACTCCGCCAGCCACGAGAAACGCCCCCTGCACGACAGTCATTCCCCACGCTGCAATGGCAGGAAATAGCCCGATGGCCACGGCTGGTGCATGCGCTGGCGGACAAGCCACAAATGCCTGCGCCGTAATGACCACGCCAATCCAGAGCACAATCGGCACGCCCGCTTCAATGGGTACTAACGATTGAATGAGCGCCACAGTCCCTGTGACACAGAGAATAGTGATCACCACCCCATTGATGATCGAGTATCCGGCCCTGGCTCCTAAGCCTTTCCAGCCGGGATGCCCAATGTAAATGGTCGTGGGAAAACAACTGCCAAATGCTGCCGCAGCCAAAGTCCCCAGCCCATTCATCGCGAGAGATGATTTCGTGTCGTATGCATCGCCCGCAGCCTCTGCTGATTCAATGTTCTGCAAGCTTCCTAACAGATTAAATAACCCCATCGGGATAATCACAGAGAGCAGTCCCAGCCACTGCCCCGGATCAGCCACCACCTGCCACAGATCACCAAGCCACAACTGCGGTGGCGCAAATCCTATCACTTGCCAAGATTCACGAACGGCACTTGAATTCAAGGCATGACGCGCGATCCAGACTGGTCCATCAGCCCAGACCTGATGCAAAAACGTCAATCCCCATGCGAGCAGCACGCCGGCCAGTAACGAAACAAAACCGCCCGGAAGTCGCCACGGAAACGAGACTCGCGAAAAGTAGGTCACCAGCACGATGGCCAGTGGCAGCATGGCGATCAGTGGTTTCTGAATAAGTTGCAGTGTGAAGCTCATGGAGATAAAGCCAATGGCGATCCCTGCCAGCGTGGATAACAATGCTGCCCGGGGCGTTCTTCTGCGAACAGATTCCGCCACAAATGCCCCGCAGAACTCAATCAAGCCAGAGCCCAGGCAAGCCACCAATCCCACTCGCCAGGCCTGTTCTGCCGCAGTGACAGAGCTGGCTCCTTTGGATGTCGCTGCCACATACGCTGGCACCATCACAAAGAAGACATAGACCAGTAATGAAGGGGTGTTGATCCCATAGGGTAAAGCCGTCACGTCATTGCGGCCGGTTCGTCTGGCCAGTTGTCGGGCTTGCCACGCATAAAACAGATTTCCGACCAGCAAACTGACTGCCACCCCGGGCAGAATTCTCTGGTAGAGCAGAAAAGCCGCTTCACCGCTCATGCCGCACATGGCACCGCATAACGTCACGATCAGAATCAACTGGACGAGATTATCGACGAACAATCCGAAAAAACCGTCCAGATCGCGTGGTACAAACCAGCGAAATGGTTCTGCTGAAAGGGCCGAGCCACCACTTGGGGAAGGTGCCAGATCACGCTGTTGTTGCATGGATCACCTGATGATTGCACGACGGATGGACATTCATGGCTGGTCAGAGCCTGTCACCGATCTCCGCGTGATGAACGAAGAGTGGCAACAGATTTTCCATCGTTCTATAACGGAATGCTTCGCAGTTCCATCGTGAAGTCACCCGGCCAAAACAAACAACACTCAACTCTCGACAGGGTCAACCGGACCCTCACACTTTTTGACTCCCCATGAATAAAGATTTCTTCCAGATGCACCTTGCTGAATCTGTCGTTCTTAGTAGCCGTAATCGCAAGAAAATTGGCGAAGTCATGGAACTGCTCGCCCCCTGGGAGATTCAGGTTCAGGGTGTTTCTGAATTTGAATCGATCCGGGATGTCGCAGAGACGGGGAGCACTTTTGCCGAGAATGCCGATCTCAAAGCGACGACGGTCGCCAGACAACTCCATCGTTGGACCATTGCTGAAGACAGCGGGCTATGTGTACCGGCCCTGGGCCATGCCCCCGGTGTTTACTCAGCACGCTATGCCGGTGAGCCCTCGAATGATCAGCGAAACAACACGAAGCTCCTGGCTGAAATGTCATCATTGCAAGGAGATGATCGCGCGGCGTACTACGTCTGCCATGCCGTCTTGAGTGATCCAGCGGGTCAGATTCGTGTCCGGGTGGAGGGTCGCTGCTGGGGAAGAATTCTGACCCAGCCCAGCGGTGACCATGGTTTTGGCTACGATCCACTCTTTCTCGTCCCCGAATATCACCTGACATTCGGGCAACTCGCCCCGGCTGTCAAAAGACACATCAGCCACAGAGCCCGTGCCTTTGAACAGTTCATCCCTCAGATGATCGCTGTGTTACAACCCCACTAAGCTTTGCTACAACCCAATTGATCCGTGTGTCCCCTCTTCGACAACAGCTCCCGGCACACTGGCCAGTTCAACGGTCGGATGAGAGTCCAGATGCGGATCTGTCCACCTGCGCACCAGTTCCGTCACGACTTGAATATGCTTTTCCATTTCACTCGCCAGTTCAGCTTCCCGGTCGTGATAACCCAGCCGCCTGGCCAGAAACTCGAACTCCTCGCTGCTGGCAGGAGGGACTGTCAAATCGCGTGCATCGCCTCGCACCATGCGCAAAGCATCGATTAATGCCCGGTGAAAGCGATAAGCGGCTTTAAGTTTTTCAGCATCATCAAATGGTAAAAGCTCCAAATCCCGCATCATTCTGAGAGCTTCGCGGGTGTTCGTCGTCCGCAATTCGGGATGGGTCGAGCCCCACGTCAATTGCAGGGCTTGAACCAGATACTCACAGTCCACAAGACCACCGGGACTCAGCTTGGCATTAAAGCCATCACTGTTCGAAAGCTGCCTCACCTGCCTTTCCCGTAAGGCCCGCATGGCGGCAAAGTCAAATTTTTGACCCGAGTACAACACCTGATCACGAAATGCTTCAAGCGCTTTTCCGAGTTCCTGGTCTCCCGCCACATGACGCAGCTTCACCAGCGCCTGACGTTCATAGGGCCAGGCGGGGCCACCGAACCCGAAGTAGCTGATGAAGGCCTCTTTCGAGACCGCCAGATTGCCAGCCTTGCCATAAGGCCTTAATCGCAAATCAATCCGAAAGATCCCCTCCTGCCGGGCGAAGATCGATTGAGAAAACAGTTCCACGAGACGATGAAAGAATTCACTCGTGGCTATCGGGCGAGGTCCATCCGTTTTCCCCTCACCTTCATAGACCAGCATGAGCTCAATATCTGAGGCAAAGCCCATGTCTTTGCCCCCACATTTTCCTAACGCGAGCACTGTCCAACTGCACGGGGTTCCGGCATGTAAAAGTGGCGAGCCGTGCCGCCATGTCAGTTCCCGCAATGACATTTCAAACGCACGCGAAACGACCACTTCCGCAAGATCGGTTAACTCATTCGAAAAGTGACCAAACGGGCCGATGTGTCCCAGAATATGCCGCATATCGATGCGGAACATTTCGCGATCCTTGAAGGAATTCAGCCGCAATTGCCAGCGGGAAAGATCGGCCCCCTGAAAGATCTCCTGCCTCAATTCCTCCGCCAGTTGCTCTTTCGTTTTCGCAACCTGCAACCCCTCCACATCTGCCAGCACAGGGAATAGGTTCGAATGCTGCAAACGGAGAAAGTCCTGCCAGAGAAAATCACTGATCCCCAGGAGTTTGGCCAGCGCATCGAGCACTTCCGGCCGTTCCAGCGACGAAAGCTGCTCCCACCACGCCTCCTGCAGAAAAAGTTCCTGCAAGAACTGGCGGAAATGGACCAGTGCCGCCTCCGGATTCGGAGCCTTAGGCAACAGGTGCGTGAACTGCTGAATGAGTGCTATGGCCGCTTTCAGTTCTTCCACATGCCGATCATCCTGAATCCGGCCACCTCGCCTGGCATCGGTAATCAGAAGTGTATCATGAACTCGATGCCCTTCATTGCGGATCGCCATCTGTTCGATGGCCACACCACAGATCGCCAGGGCGTTCGTAAATTCGTACAAAAAGCCGATCGAGTCATCGGCTTTCAGGCACAGGAGTGTCGCCTGCCGCTCACGGGCATCCTGGACTGAAATTTCTACTGGCAATAACCGGGAACCTGAAGATTCATTCCCGCGCAGAGCTGCCGCGACTCGCTTCGCCAGTAAGCCTTGAGCCTCCGCATGGCCTTTAGTTCTCGCGACATGTTTGAGAGTCCGCAGATCATCTTCATAGCGCTGCCACAGTTCAGGAACGACAGCATCAATCAAAGGTTTGGCGTGAAAGACATCGACAAAATCCCGGAGTTGTTGTTGATGAACTTCCCTGTTGCCGCGCTTGTTCGTTCGAAGAGACTGGGCATAACGCGAGAGGATTTCGGACGGATGACAATCGGTAAATACATCACCACTGCAGATGTCAAATCCGTAGACGAATAACAGTCCGCAGATCATCGACAGATCGCCGGGCTCATCCACTCCCAGAACTGTCACCCGATACGCACCATCTGGCATCGAGGTGGCATCGACCCGCACCGATTGCTCGATTGTCAGCTCCTGCAGCCAATCCCGATGCTTCTGACGCTCTTCTTTCGAGAAGGCCTTTTCGTAACTGACAAGACCAAATGTCTCGACACTTGCGGTACGCAAAGGTTGAATTTCAATCGGCTCAACAGACTCTGTCAGCAGATACTTCTCATAGATACGTCGAATCTCCCGGCTATGATCCTCATAGTGGCGGATAAACGTTGCCGCATCGGGAAAATCGAGCCTTCTCGCCAGATAAGACAGTTCCCGCTCGTTCTCTGGAAGCGCGTGGTCCTGCTTATTGTGCATTAACTGAATGGCATGCTCGATCGTTCTCAGGAAGACATATCCCACTGTCAACTGCCGATATTCATCTGCCTGCAGAAACCCCTGATCGGCCAGCCTGACCAGTGAATCGAGTGTATTCCTCGAACGAATATGCGGATGGGTCAATCCACGAGTCATCTGCAGGTACTGCACGATGAACTCAATATCTCGAATCGAGCCCATACCCGATTTCACTTCTCCCCATTGCCGACCGCGCCGAACCAGGCCCTGCTCAATCTTCTGTTTCGATTCTCGAATGCTGGCTCGCACTGCCGATTCAGGAGCACCATGAATGACATTTTCAATCAACCCCAGAAACTCTTCACCCAGGGCAAAGTCACCGGCAATGACGCGAGCCTTGATCAATGCCTGCTTCTCCCAGATGGCGGCATGGCGGGACAGATACGTCAGATAAGCTTCAGGAGTCGAAACCAGATTCCCCGAACGCCCCCAGGGTCTTAGACGCGTATCGACTCGATACAAAAAGCCTTCATCGCTCGCATCGTTCAGAAATCGCACCAGGCGCTGTGCCACCAGCAAGTCATCCGCATTTCCTCGATGCAGAAAGACCAGGTCGATATCCGAACTGTAGTTCAGTTCTTCGCCACCCAGCTTGCCAAGCGCTAAGACCGTAAAACCATTGACCGAAGCGTAAAGATTTCCGGCAGCTAAGCGTAAACCACACTCCACGACAGCATCCGCCAGCAGCGAAAGCTGATTGACAACTCCGCGAAAATCCATCAATCCAAACGTATCGCAAGCGCCGATGCGCAACATTTCACTATGTCGAAATCGCCGCACGGCATTTGCTGGATCAGCCCCCGGCTGCAAAGCACTCACCGCCTCGACAGCACCTTCAAAAAACTCCTGCCGACTTCGCAAATCGGCCAGTCGATGATGATGTGTCAGTTGCTCCAGCAGTGCAGGCCGCCTTAAAAGAATCCCAGTCAGATACTGGCTGCCGACGAAAAGCTTCAACAGGATCTCGACAGCTCTGGGATGAGCTGCCAGATAGGAATAAAGATGATCCGGATCCGGGTACTTTTGAATATACCGTTCAAAGTTCAGTATCGACTGATCGGGGTGTGGTAACGAAGAAACAATGGCAATCAACTGCTCCAGCGTTGCCATCCGCACGATTTCGCTGGTCTGGCGATTCCTCCCCAGATGGATCAACTGCGATCGCTCCAAGACCTGATCCGGAGTCACAGAACCCGGCTGGGAACCTGCCCTGCCCGCATCAGCCCAGGCTTTGCTCGCTCCAGCCGCAGAATTGGCTCCAGACCCTGTGAAACGCTCGGCTCCGGGATAAAGAGAACGACTTCCACCCAGCAGCAATTGAGTGAGTCTCTGCCGGGCTTGAGACGGATTTTCAAACTCCAGCCTGGCCAGGAATTCTTCAACTTGCGCAGACTGATCAGGATCTCGCAGGGATTCAATCAGTTCCCGCCATGTGGGTTGCATGTCGATCTCTTTCCAGCAAGCATCTGCGGATCTCAGCGGGCCATCATGCGGGCAACCTGATGCCTCACAGGAGCTATACTGACATCAACCTTTTGATGACATCGATCAACCAAATGACGCATTCCAAACTGATCTTTTCTCACGTGTGGAGATGAACCCTCGAGTGGCCATTACAGCTCGACAGGGCTGACGAAATCCGTCGGCTTGAGCGCTAAAACTGATGATTTTAAATGTGGCAACAGACTTTGGGCGGTACTGCCCATAATGAATTGTTTGAATCCAGTCCGCCCATGTGTCGTGAAGACAGTCAGGTCGATACCGTGCTCTTCAACAAACCTTGGAATTGTGGCCAAAGGGCTCCCCTCCAACAGTTCCACGCGTACACCATGATTCAAAGTTCGCCAATCCGTCTGATGCAGATGGGCATGAATCGTATTGTGGGAAGCCGTTTTCACCTGCTGGTGATAAGCATCCACTGCGGCTTCATCGCTCCCTGCACTGCGAAGATAAGTTGCCAGAGGAAACTCGATGGAGTGCAGGATGAACAACCGCGCATCGAGATGATGGGCAAAAGCAATAGCCGCATGCAAAGCCCGCAAAGAATCTTCGGAGAGATCTGTACACACGGCAATCTCGCGGATTTCGCGCAGTTCTTCGGGTTTAACGACCCACACCGGGCACGGGCAGATCTGCAGAAGTTTGGTCGAAGTACTGCCAAACAATGTATGCGACAGGACGGATCGATTGCGGGCACCGACCACCAGCAGATCGGCCTTCACTTCCTGAACCAGCAGCGTCAACTCACGCGATGATCCACCCATACGTAACTGGTATTGAGCCTTCACACCTCGAGCCGTGGCTGCTTCAACCAGCCGAGTGAGAGCCTGATTGGCGAAATCTTCCACAGTGGTATAAATATTGGTGACGTCTGCATGGATTAATTCTTCAGCCTGTGGCGAGAGATCGAGGCAGGCACAATAAATGAGTTCTGCACCTCGATTGGCTGCAAATTCCAGACTTTGCGAAATCGCGGCCTGGGTGGGTGCAGGAAGTTCATCACCAACCAGACGATCCCCTTCATGCAGATCAACACCAACGACAATTCGGGAGATGGTGTGCATAGTTTGCTACTTTCTGCTGCTGTGGTGAAACCAGTGGATCAGCTCAGATGATTTCATCAGGAATTCTGAACTTCATGGATCGTGTTGTTCAATCGATG
Source organism: Planctopirus limnophila DSM 3776 (assembly GCF_000092105.1). Taxonomy (NCBI): domain Bacteria; kingdom Pseudomonadati; phylum Planctomycetota; class Planctomycetia; order Planctomycetales; family Planctomycetaceae; genus Planctopirus; species Planctopirus limnophila. Next base: position 3,015,863 of record NC_014148.1, read on the forward strand.
GAAGCATTTGGAACGGAATTTCATATCCATCAGTCTAACTTGCTGAGCATGAGTATTGCCACGACGGACTGCAACAGAGTGGCCTTTGTCCACAATCAAGTTGCTGTTACGATTAGTCTAACTTCATGGAATAAATGGCTCTTGAATCTTCAAAAGTCCCTCGCAATAAAACGGTCTTGTCCCCGGGAACGGATCTCCCCTGATGAAAACTCGATCATCCCGTTTGAAAATGATCGCCGCACCAAAACAATGGCAGTTCCTCAGGCGATGCATGCTCCAGAGCAGTCTGAGTCCTTTTCGCAGTCTGAGTCCTCTTCTCTGGGTGCTCTTCCCGACTTTGCTGCTCGCTCAGGAGGAATCAGCTCTCCTGAAATACAAGTTTCAACCGGGGCAATCCTTAAACTATCTGGTGGCATCGCAGATGGTGGCGACCACCAAGGTGCAGAATGCCGAACAGGATTCCACCAATCAGTCGAGTTCCATCAAAGAACTGAAAATCGTCGCAGTCGATCAACAAGGCCTCGCTACGATCGAGTCCAGCGTCAAGCGAATTCTCATCAAGGCGACACTTCCGGGCGGTGGCCAATTGGATTACGACAGCAGTCAAACTGATCCAGTGCCCCTCCCTTTCCGAATGGCTGCTGAGAGCATTGGAAAAACGACTTCTCGCATTACCTTGTCACCTGATGGTCGAATCATTAAAGCCGTCGCCCTGCAGCCGGACGGGACGCCTGTCGCGATTCCTGCAGCCGGTCCCACACCCCGGCATGATGTCCTTCCCTCATTTCCGGCAAGTCCCGTCCAGAGAGGGAGTACCTGGCAGGAAACATTTCAAGTCGAAGTTCTGGGTGTTGATAACCAGCCGCGAACCGTTCAACTCGCCCGCAAATTCCAGGTCACTTCGATCTCAGTGACTCCAAACAATCAGAAACTGGTGCAGATTGGCTTTGTCGTCGAACCGGCAGTTCCACACTCTGAGCCAGAAATCATTTCCAGGCTCACACCCTTCCTTGTGACTGGAGAACTGACCTTTGACACGTCGGCGGGGGCTGTCGTGGCGTATCAATCGGAATTGAATCGAGAAGCGGTGGATGCTTTAGGCCCCGGGACGTTGCTGAGAATGTCAGGAAAGACACTCGAAAAACTGGTTCCACCCCAGACTCCTCCAGAACTTCTCAAGCTGGAAGAGTAGTGCTCACGATCGGTGAGTCTTCTGGTTCCCAGCCATAGCGACAGATGCCTATCGCTGGGCTCGACTCTGGGAATGAAACTTTTGCGAGAGATGCTGCGATAATCCAGCCGCCACCGCATCTAACTGAGCACATTCTTTGCGAATCGGTTCCAAAGCTTCGTTTCTCGCAATCCGAGTTTCGAGCACACCTGCCGCCTGCTGCAATTTCTCGCAGCCAATGTTACTCCCAGTGTTTCGCAACGTGTGCGCAATCCGCTTGATGGCCCGTAGATCTATGGCCTCGACAGCCAGACACAGATCCCGCCGCCATCCTGGAAGATTCTCCAGCGTCAGCACCAGCAACTCATCCAGAAGTTCTTCATCGTAAGCGACTCTTTCAAGACCAGCTTCACGATCCAGCCAAAGATCACTATTCGAAGTGGGTACTGGAGTTGCCTGCTGACCAGAATGCCGCCTGGCTCCTGTTGAATGTGATGTTTCCCGACTTTTCAAATCGACGGGCCGATCAACCCCCGGAGCTGCAACCGACGAACTGTGCGTCGTTTGCAAATTCTGCATCAATGCCTGTTCGATCTGGCTGAATAGTTGCTCGCGATGAATCGGCTTCGTCGCAAAATCAGTACAACCCGCGGTCAGTGCCTGCTGACGATCACTGGCCATGACATTGGCCGTCAACGCAATAATCGGGCCTGACCAACCTCGCTTCCGCAATTCACGCGTCGCCTCTAAACCATCCAGTTCCGGCATCTGCATATCCATCAAAATCAGGTCAAATGGCCGGTTGACCTGCAAACTTCCCTGCACAGCTTCAATGGCCTCTCGACCATTGCTCACCATCTGCAAATCCACGCCCAATCGCCCCAGCCAGGAGCTCAGCAGCAATCGATTATCTGGCCCATCTTCTGCCAGCAGGATCCGACATCGGGGTAATTGACGTTCTTTGATGGCTGGATATCGACCGGAAAGTTGATGCGTTTTTTCCAACTGCTCCAGCGGCAGCCAGTTTTCTTCTTTGGATCCAATCAGCGGGAGTTCCAGCGTAAAGACACTTCCTTTACCAAACTCACTGCGTACCGTGAGATCCCCTTCCAGCAATCGGGCCAATTGCCGACTGATCGATAACCCGAGCCCAGTCCCTCCAAACCGCCGCACCGTCGATGTTTCTGCCTGTGTAAAGGGCGTAAACAGTTTTTCCAACAGTGCCTCTGTCATACCGATCCCGCTATCTTGAACCTCCAGTACGAGTCGAGCAGGCGCATTGTCATGTCCATGATTCGCCGATTTCTCTGAGCCACCCGTCACAGGATTTGACGGTGGCTTGCGTACTCTGGCCACGATGCGAACGATCCCGGATTCTGTGAATTTTACGGCATTGCCCACCAGATTCATCAGGATCTGCCGCAGCCGTGTAGGGTCGCTCACAATCATTTCCGGGAGTAAGCCTTCGCCTTTCAATTCCAGTTGCACACGCTGGGATTTCAAGCGACTGCGAAACAACTGCAGGACTTCCGCTGCAATCACTAGAGGACGACATTCCAGTTGTTCGATGGTCAGTCGCCCGGCCTCGATTTTTGAAAGATCGAGCGTGTCGTTGATCAAACTCAACAGGTGCTCGCCATTGCGCAAAATCGTATCGACCGCACTGCGATGTTCTGCAGCTGAAACTTCTTCTTTCTGAATAGACTCGGCAAAGCCGAGAATCGCCGTCAGCGGTGTGCGGATTTCATGACTCATATGAGCCAGAAAATCACTTTTGGCACGATTCGCACGATCGGCTACTTCCATTTGTCGCCGTACTTCGTTGTTGGCCAGTTCGAGAAGCCGTGATTGAGCGAGCAACAACGTATGAAAATCGAGTAACCGAAACTGACTGGGAGAAATCTGTATGACCAATGGTTCGTAGCTGTGCGGCCAGGGACGGTTCAAAGCGATCTGTGCGCCCTGCGGAATCGGCAGGCTGCCAGGATGCACAGCCTGCACCACATCGATGGAATCGATCATGTGGCGGACTGGTCGTTTCAAGTACAAATCGAGCCCGAAAGGCCGGCTCAGTAACGTAAGCAACTGACTTCGAGAGATGACTCCGACCAGTTCCTGGTCTTCAATGACCATGATGCCAATACACTCAGGTGTCTTCTCAAAGAGTTCAACCACTTCGCAGGTCAGCGTCTGTGCGGTGACCTGCCAGTCATCCAGTGGCAGTGACGAAACCTGGGCACCCGGCTTGAGATTCAATAGACATTCATGCAGTCGCCCAAAGACCGAAGGATTGCTCTCCAGTGCCCATAAGGGAAGCCGAACACTGGAAATTGATGGAGAACTCATGGCGTACTCCCGGCGATGAATGCAGGCTGATTGCCACGGGTTAAGGAAAAGACCAGACCAGTTTAAATCATCTTCAATCGCCACATTCTGATCGGTCAGCCTCATTAGTTATTGTGAAATTCGAGTGAAGTTGCCACCTTTCTGGAGTTCTTCCCATTGGCTGCCCCGAGTAAGTTCCCCGTTTTCACGATGAAACTCGCTGGCGTTTCGCAGATTGGCTGGAACTCTGCTATTCTTCCCGGAGGTGCAAGTTCAGCGTATTGCGACTTGACTCAAAGAGTGATGACTTTCGCCAGGTAAGTTGAAAGTGGATTGATGATCGAAGTCCAGCAGGTCACCAAGATTCATGTTCGAGGACAAACGCAGGTTTACGCACTTCGCGAAGTGACCTGCCAGATTCCCGCCGGTGCATTCAGTTTTATTCTGGGACCTTCTGGCAGCGGAAAGAGCACATTGCTGTACCTTATCGGTTGCCTGGATGAACCGACGACGGGAGAAATCTTCGTCAATGGGCAGTCGCTGAAAAAAATGACTGCCACCGAAAAAGACGCCTACCGACGAAATGACGTCGGTTTTATCTTTCAAAGCTTCAATCTGCTGGCCAATCTCAATGCGGTGGATAACGTTCTTGTCCCTTACTTAGCCCGCGGTGCCTCGACCCAGCAGCGTCAGGAAGCCATCGAATTGCTGGAAAGAGTTGGTTTGAAGGATCGACTTGATCATCGCCCCAGTCAACTTTCCGGCGGCGAGCAGCAACGTGTCGCTATCGCCCGGGCTTTACTCAAAAAACCAAAACTGATTCTGGCCGACGAACCCACTGGCGAACTTGATTCGGTGAACAGTCAGCAGATTCTGGCATTACTGCGCAATTGCAGCCAGGAGTTGAAAACCACCGTGGTTGTCGTCACGCACGAGCAGGAATACGTCCACGAGGATGATTTCATTGTCCGCATTCGGGATGGAAAACTGGGGACACCCGCAGGGACTTTGTCATGATGAATTCTTCATGCAAACAAACTGTCTCTTGAAAGTCGCGGGATACTCTCGCCAGACTGTGTGCAGAACATCAGGCCTTAACTGATGCAGCCGATATTTTATCGTGCGAATATGACAACTGCCTTTTGAACAGATACGCGAGAGACGACCATGACCACGCTCCTCGTGATCGATGATTCTCCAATTGATCGGCGACTGGCTGGTAAGCTTCTGGCCGGGAGATCGGACTGGACTGTCCTGTATGCTGCCGATGGTGAAGAAGGTCTCCAGAAGGTGAGACACTTTCATCCGCAACTGGTTTTGACCGACATGCAAATGCCCGACAAAACCGGGCTCGACGTCGTGACCGAGGTTCGCAAAGAATTCCCGCAGATTCCTGTCATCCTGATGACCGCCCAGGGAAGCGAGGAACTGGCTGTCAAAGCTCTTCAGCAAGGGGCAGCCAGCTACGTTCCGAAAAGGCTCCTCGCTCAGGAACTGACAGGTGTCGTCACCCGTGTGCTCGCTGCCACAGACGAAGATCGGTCACGAGTCGCGCTGTTCAGCAGACTCACCGAGCAAATCGAGCAGTTCGTACTGCCGAACGACCTACCTCTCATCATGTCCCTTTCTCATCACCTCCAGAGATCGCTGGCCAATATCTGGGAATGTGATACCACCGAGCGTGTACGGATTGGCACAGCCCTTGAAGAAGCCCTGCTCAACGCCTATTACCATGGAAATCTGGAAGTCAGTTCAACTCTCAAAGAGCAGGATCACAATGCCTTCCATGAAATGTCCGAGATGCGTCGCAAAGAATCCCCCTGGCGCGATCGAGTCATCCGCATCTCATCGAGAATTCAGCCGACCATGGCACAATTCGTGATTCATGATGAAGGCCCGGGCTTTAACCCTGCGGGACTTCCCGATCCCACAAATCCCGAGTACCTCGAAAGGCCCAGCGGTCGCGGGGTGCTCCTTATGCGTGCCTTTATGGATGAAGTGACTTACAGCAAAAAGGGGAACGAAGTCACTCTCACCAAACATCGTTACCCCCGGGAAACGCCACCGGTTTAGCTGCAAAATTCCCTCGATGCGGGTTGTCAGAAGAGACGAGTTTCCCGAAATTCGGTGACGAACGCAGAACCTCCCCCTGCTGAACGGTGTCGTCTCCACTGTCTTCTCCCCACTGTGTCGGGACGATCAGGTCAACTTGAGCGGCAGATCAATCTTTGACATGCACAGGCATCAATTTTGCCTGCATCATTCGCCTCGAACAGCGCAGATAGTTACGATCTTAATCCGATCCTGCACGAGTTTCTCTGGCAGAACATGGTCTTTCACATTTTGCCTCTGGTGCGAATGCGTTCGCTAGAATCGCTTCGCTGACTTTCGCAAGGAAATCACCAGAATCACTGAAAATTTGTGGTCAATCGACTGACTGGGAGAAGAGCATTCAGCATGGGGAGCACCGGTAATCCAAATGGCCCGGATTTTGAAAAACATCCGCTCATTCCTGTCATCGCTCAGGATCACGCCACGGGCGATGTCCTGATGCTGGCTTACATGAATGCCGAGGCCTATCAGGAAACTTTATCCACAGGCAGAGTCGTCTACTTCAGCCGGAGTCGCTCCAAGCTCTGGCGCAAAGGCGAAGAGAGCGGCAACGTGCAGCTTCTCAAAGCGTTGTACTTCGACTGTGACTCCGACACTCTGCTGGTAAAAGTCGAACAGATTGGTGGGGCGGCTTGCCACGAAGGTTACCGCAGTTGTTTCTTCCGCCAGATTCAGCCTGAGACCGGTGCTGTCACCGTCATCGGCGAACGTGTTTTTGACCCGAAAGTTGTCTATCACAAGTAATCGGGCATTCCAGACCTGCAAATCGTCATCAGACTCTCCAAAACGTTGTCAGACCGTGAATTTGCGAACATTTGAGCTTCAAGGTCTCCCCTTGAAGCCAGTGATCTGTTCCAATACATCAACTTTTCAGTGATCTACTTACAGCCGAGTGAAATGCGATGTCACAAGTCATCAAGTTAGGGATTCCCGCAGGCAGCCTTCAGGAAGCGACAGCCGAACTGTTCCGGAAGGCAGGTTATACCATCAAGTTTTCGTCGAGATCGTACTTCCCTGAAATTGATGACCCTGAAATTGAGTGCATGCTCATTCGTGCTCAGGAGATGGCGCGCTATGTCGAACAGGGCATTCTCGATGCGGGTATGACCGGTCACGACTGGGTCCTTGAAACTCAGGCCAACGTTCATGAAATCTGTGAACTCGTTTTCTCGAAGGTCAGCCGCCGACCTGTCCGCTGGGTTCTCTGTGTGCCCAACGATTCTGAAATCAAGACGGTGCAGGATCTTCAAGGGAAACGCATCGCGACGGAAGCCGTCGGCTTAACGAAAGCCTACCTGGCACGACATAATGTCACTGCTGATGTTGAGTTTTCGTGGGGAGCGACGGAAGTCAAACCGCCGCGACTGGCTGATGCGATTGTCGAAGTGACCGAGACCGGCAGTTCGCTCAGGGCCAATAATCTGCGGATTCTGGATGAAGTCCTCCAGAGTACGACCCGGTTTATCGCCAACAAAGTGGCTTTTGCCAACGAGTGGAAGCGTGGCAAGCTCGAAAACATCGCACTCATGCTGCAATCCTGTCTCGCTGCAGAGGGGAAGGTCGGCCTGATGATGAATGTCCGCCGGGGAGATCTGCCGACAGTCCTCGGGCAACTTCCCGCTCTGCAAAAGCCCACCATCTCATCGCTTTCTGATCCTGATTGGGTCGCCGTGAATACGATTGTCGATGAATCGTATGTCCGGATTGTCATTCCCAGGCTGAAACAGGCCGGGGCTCGCGGGCTTGTCGAATATCCCATCAATAAAATCATCGACTAGCGTCCCTTGATCATTTGATTGAATGCTGGTGGAGAATCCTTCCCAAATGCTGGTGGTCATTAAGGTCGGTGGCAGCCTTTATGATTATGAAAGTCTGCGGGAAGTGCTGGCTTCGATTCGCAGCTGGTTTCAACCGGGGAAAGCTTATTCAGATGGCAGCCCACTGCTGATTCCTGGAGGCGGTGCGACCGCTGATGTGATCCGTGACTGGCAGAAACAACATCACGTGGAGGAGGAAGCGGCTCACTGGCTGGCTTGTGAGTCTCTCGAATTGAATGCCCGCCTGATCCAATCCCTGCTGCCTGAATCTCTTCTGGTGGATCATCTCGAACACTCACTGGAGGCCTGGAAAAGGGGGCTTTTCCCTGTACTGCGAACCAGCAGAGCTCTGCAGCTCGCAGAGAGTTCGTCACAGGATGGCCAACAACCGGAACCCCTTCCTCATCATTGGGATGTGACCAGCGACTCGATTGCCGCCTGGTTTGCCTGCCGCTGGCAAGCCCGACATCTTCTCCTCTGCAAATCGATTCCTGTGCCAGACAAGATGCCAGTTCTCGAAGCCTCTCGAACAGGCATTGTCGATCCTTATTTTCCCGGACTGGCGGGACACATCCCGCAAATCGACTGGTGCTATGCCCGCCAACTCCCTTGTAACAGCATACCTTGGCTGAAACAGGGTTCCCCGATCTCATGAATTGCTGTGCAATTCATCCGGTGAATTCGGGATCTCCTACGGCAGATTCATGACAATTGAGTCGAGGCCGAAGCTTCAAACTTGACTCCGCGAACGTCTCCTGATTTTCATCGCTGCAACCTGCCTGATTGCGTATGATGTTGTTCTTGAAAAACCCCTCTGCAGCAGACATCCTTTCATGAAGTGAACATCCATGGCTGGACACCACGCCGTCGGCATCGACCTGGGAACAACTTATTCAACCATTGCGTATCTCAATGAACATGGTGAACCCGTCACCATTCCCAATGTTGATGGAGAGATGACCACCCCTTCGGTCGTGCTGTTTGAAAAGAGCAAGGTGATTGTCGGGACAGAAGCTCTTCGCAATTCGATCCGTGCCCCGCAGCGAGTGATTTCGGCTGCCAAAAGATACATGGGCGACCCGACCAAAACCTGGGAGATTGATGGTCGACAAATCACCCCCGTCGATGTCTCCGCCTATATTCTTGAATCGCTGCTGAAGCAGGCTCGCCAGGTGATTGGCGAAATTGAACACGCCGTAATTACAGTTCCCGCCCAGTTCACAGATCTTTCACGTTCGCGAACTGCTGAAGCCGGCCTCAAGGCGGGACTGAAACAGGTTGATATCATCAACGAGCCTGTGGCTGCCGCATTATGTTATGTGATTGGCAGCGAAGGGATGTGGTTTACCGAGCTTGCTGAAGACCAGCGGATTTTAGTCGTCGATCTGGGGGGCGGCACTTACGATCTTTCGCTGGTCTCTTATCGCAAGAACGAAGTCCGCGTTATCGCTTCATCGGGCGATCTCAATCTCGGTGGTCTTGATTTTAACCAGGTGCTGCTCAATGGTCTGGCCCGTCAGTTTCAGAAGGAATTTGGACTCGATCCACGCAATGACCGCGAAAGCCTGCAGGCCTTGGCACTCGAAGTTGAACAGACCAAACGCAGTCTTTCCGTACGCCCCAAGGCTGCCCTGAACGTGGCCCATAAAGGTTATCGCAAGACTTATCTTGTCGAGCAGGGACAATTCGAAAAACTCTCTGCCAAGCTGCTGGAGCGGATCGAATCGATCACCCAAGGGTTACTGCGCGACAATAAACTGGGATGGGCTCACGTCGATGTGGTGCTGGCCACTGGAGGTGCGTCGCGTATGCCCATGGTTCAGCAACTGCTGAAGAAAATGGCGGGCTACAAGACTCTGAATTCGACACTTTCTCCCGATCTGTCGATTGCCCACGGTGCGACCTACTTTGCGGGCATGCTGATGTCCGATCAGGATTTTGCCCGCTCGGTTCTGAATTCTCAGGCCATTTCCAAACTTTCCAAATTCAAACAGATTGATGTCAACTCAAGATCTCTCGGGATCCTCGTGCGTAATGAAACCTCGGGTCAGCGTGAGCCCAACTGGCTCATTCCCGCCAATACCCCACTCCCGGCCAGTTGCACTCAAACTTATGGAACTGTGATTGCCAATCAGAGCAAAGTCACCCTGCGGCTTGTCGAAAGCGGCAATGCCGTCGATCGCGATTTTGTCCCCGTGGGTGAATGCGAGATCAGTTCGCTCCCACCCGGTCTTCCAGAAGGTTCAGTAATCGATGTCAAGCTGGAATACGGAGCCGATGCCCGCGTGAAGGTCTCTGCCAAAGTCCGCAAGACGGGTCATTCAGCCCATACCGAAGTCATCCGTCAGGAAAGCATCAAAAAAACAGCACTTCCCGGCGAGCGGGCCGCTCAGGAAGAAGAAATCATTCTTCTGGAAGACGCTGATGTTTCCGAGATCCAGGAGCCTAAGGCACAAGCCAGAGTGGTGAATTCCACCCCTCAGTCAGGGACATCAGTGAAAACCCAGAAATCCTCTCTGGCCGATGACGACCCCTTCTGGAAACTTATCAACGAAGATCAGTAATCACGTCGATTGTTATTCACATAAAAGCCTCAATTTCTGTGCTCATCACACGGACAAATGAGGCGATCGAGGAATCCCGGGTTATGTCGGCATCGGAAAGCAGCGTGGTCAATCAGGTCGAAATCGTAGGAACAGGCCTCGTTGTGGCCGACTACCGCATGATTGTCCCTGACTATCCTCAGGAAGATACGAAAATCTCGGGGCAGGCTTTACCCCGTCAGGTGGGCGGGCCTGTTCCCACAGGCCTTACGATGCTCAGGCGCCTGGGGCATTCCTGCCGCATGATTGGTAGTTGGGGTGAAGATGATGCCGGCGCATTCATTTCCCAGCAGCTGACATCGGAAGGGATCGATCTACAGTACGCTCTGGTGGGAGCAGAACGCGAGACGGGTTTAGCCCACATCTGGATCAATGAGCAGACTGGCCGACGGACAGTGGTCAGTCACCGCCCCAGGCAACATCTCGAACCAGCAGACTTTCAGCGTCCAATGTTTGTAGGAGCCAAGTGTCTGTATCTCGACGGCTGGCCTGTGAATTCCTCGATTGCTGCCGCCAAACTTGCCAGAGAATGTGGATTACGAGTCTTTCTGGATGCGGGAAGTTATCGCCCTGGGCTGGAGGATCTGCTGCCCTATGTTGATGTGCTTAATGCTTCCCGACGAATGATCCAGGAGTTTTTGCGAACGGATTCGCTGGAAGATGCCGCTGCGCGATTACAGGCTCTGGGGCCACGCTGGGTCATCACCACCTTTGGGGAAGCGGGGGCGGTCTTACATACCCGCAGCCATGTTGTCGAGCAGGAAGCGTTCCACGTTGTGACGCGGGATACCAATGGTGCGGGGGATGTCTTCTGTGGCAGCTTTGTGCATGGCTGGCTTGAAAACTGGCCTGCCGACTACACACTTCGTTTTGCCTGCGCTGCTGGAGCGATCAAATGCAGCCACCACGGAAATCGCGATGCCCTCCCCACTCTGGGAGCGATTTTTCGCATGGCCGGGCCCATCCCTCTCGATGAAGACGAACATTGATTCAACTGACTGACTGTCTCGCAAATGGTGATGGCAGTTCAGATCATCAACTGCGCTCGCGAATATGGGGTGACCGGGGTTGAGCGTCTTCGCGAACCCCCAGTTCGTGCCAAAGATCGCCGGGGGTTCGAAGACTCAACCCCAGTCACCCGCCCACTTTCCCACCAACAACGATCATCTCACCTGAAGTTCGCGAGTTGCACACCCGCATGTGCATCCGCATATTGCCCAAAAACTCGCTCAACGAGCGAGCATGGTGCCCAGCAGTCTGGCAATCTGCATCGTCAAAGGATCTTCACAATCGATCCTCAATAGCTGCTAACGGGAACCAACCTATCGATCTGCCATGCCAAGGACTCACAACTGAGGCAAAACGCTGAAAATTTTTCAATTTTCATCACATCTTCGAATTCGCGGCATCAGAATTGTTAATTCCGACGAAGTAACGTTGACGATAGTTCGACACATTATGAAAATACAATGAACGAATAATAAATTATCGACGAACGGCAAGACGCCGCCCGCCGAATCTGTCTGTGTGGTAGGAGTGGCAAGATGCTCACGAGACCCTGGATGATTTGGAGTGTTCCAGCCCTCGCTTGGGGCTGCTTTATGTGTTGGGCCGCCGGTTATCAGGCAGGCTTCGACGAAGGTCAGGATGCGGCCTGGGCCACAGCCCGAAAGTCACTTAACGCGGTGGCATCGGTCGATGCACCTCATCCCTCATTGATCGAAGAGCGTTTCTCCTTGCGATGATTCATCCATCAGGCGAGACGAAACCATCTCTTTACTCGATCGACTGGCGATGAGCCTGTTCGACCGGAGAGGAGATTGTTGTCTTCACTGGAAGTATCAGTGAGGCCAGAGAGTGTCTGGTTGACTGCTGACTGGTCGAACACTTTCCGGCCAAACACACTCCCGCCCGACACCGTGCAGCATGGAGGGGGATGGGCTAAACTTCTGGCATGGTGAACAAGCCGACGAAATCCAGTGAATTTTCCAGCCAGAGCGAGCGTGCGATCCGACACACTCAACGAGCGACGAAAGATGATTCGCTTCCACAGAAACTTGCCAAATCATTTCTTCTGCCAGGAATCGCCATCTGTTTAACATGGATGATTCTTTGGTATTTTCGCTGGCCGCTAGGAATTCCCGGTGAATGGGTCTGGTGGCGAATCGACTGGAATGAACCCGATCGATGGATCAATCTGCTGTTGGGATTGATCGCTGGCCTGGCCTATCTGGCCTTTGTGCTGGCCGGCGCACGCCGAATCGATCACCTATCATCCGCCAGAAAACAACTCTGGATCGGCGGCCTGCTGATCGCAGCTCTCGTCTGGAGTTTCCTGGTGATTGAGCTGGCCCCCTCTTCTGCGCGGTTCGGCAAAGCCCCTTTTGTGCTCTATTACCCGGCTTCTTCCGGGTACTTCACCATTGCCAGGCACGAGAGTCCTCAAGTCGATCAGTTTTTGCAAACTTACCCTGAGCGCGTGCGGCAAGGTGATGTTCTGCATGTCGGCACTCATCCGCCAGGCTTGTTTCTGGTCTTTCATGCGATTTCGTACGTTGTGGAAAACGCACCTTTCGTCAGGAATCTCGCGATTGCCACCATGCCCGTTTCATTCCATGACGCCTGTGGAATCATTGAAGAGAATGGGCAAAACACGCCTCACCCCATGACGTCAAAAGATGCGGCGATTCTCTGGCTGGCCACCATGCTCGTCCTCATAATGGCTGCGGGGACGACGCTCCCTCTGTACCTGCTTTGTGCACAATTTTCATCACCCCGCTGTGCATGGCTCAGCGCTGCTCTTTGGCCGCTGGTACCTGCCAGTTTGGTCTTTATCCCTAAGTCTGATGCCGCATTTCCCTGGCTTTCGACCATGCTCCTCCTGGGGATCAGTTGGCTCTGCCAGATCAGATCCACAAGACCCGTCTGGCAATTCACGATTGTCGGATTCCTCTGGGGGATTCTGGCCATGATCTCAATGCTGCAATCGCTGGCCTTCGCTCCGGTTCTATTGATGTGCTTCCTCTATGGTCTGGTCACGATTGCGACCTGTTACATCCACCGGAGCGATCACGATGGGTGGTCGCATATCGTAAGGAATCTCGTCGCCGGTCTGGCTGTGCTTGGTGGATTCCTGGGATCGACCATTCTCTTTTCAGTCCTCTCAGGTGCCAACCTGGGGTTCATCTGGTGGCAAAATTCGATCAATCACAGCCGCTTTTATGAAGTCTCCCCGAGAACCACATGGTTATGGTTCATTGTTTCACCAGTTGAACTGGCTTTTGCCGTGGGCTGGCCTGTCTTTTTGCGATTTCTTATTTCTATGCGTTTTCCGGATTCATCTGGTAACGAACAAACCCTCAAAAGTCACTGGCAACTGCTTGGGCAATCCTTCGCCAAGCCCACCCGTATTGCCGATGGATGGCGCCTGGCAGCCTGTTGCCTGAGTGTCTGGTTGTGGCTCTGGTGTTCCGGGAAAAACAGTGGCGAAGCAGCTCGGCTGTGGATTTTTCTCATGCCGATTCTGCTCTGGGTGCCCACGCTGGCCAGAGCCGATCAGTGGACGGGAAGAACACCTGGTTTGCCAAAACCCGAATCTGCGTGGTGGGAACCAACCGGCCCCGCCATCTGGCTGACGGCGCAGATCATCGTCTGCCTGTTGACCGTTTGGCGCATCTCGGGATTCGACTTTGGTGGCGGTTTGTTTGATTAAAGACTTTGAAGGTTCCTTCCTGCCCATCAACATGTAGACATTTCGCAACAGATATGGATTGTCTGCCCGCCCTCGTATTCGAACTTTCCGGCAAATCTGGCAGAGTGCAGGGCCATCATCGCTCACTCTTGCCGAAAGAAGCCAGCCCATCGCCGCACATGAGGGCAAGCTGAAGCATACACTGGAGGAGTCTGTATGTTTCGCTGCATTTGCCCCACGTTGTTCATCCCGCTTACCTGGGCAGCCATGAAGTTTCTGGTGCTCTTCCTTTCCATTGGTACGATCACCGCCTTGGGTTGCGAATCTGCACCACCTGGGCCGGTTGTGATAATTCGCCCGGACGAACCGTTGGCCCCGGAAGATTGGTCGACCTTCGAGCGGATTGTTAAATCCTTGCCGGGCGAAAAACTCCCGGCCTTTGGCCCGCTCTTCGCACCGCCTCCTCAATGGAAAGATCAGCGGACCATTTCGATCTCTGATCTGCTCAAGGAGGAAACGGGCCTGCTGGCCAAAAAATGGAACCCGACAGAATTGGGAGCTCAATGGAATCGTTCCACAGCACTTCAGCGGGCACTACGGATCGAGCAGGTGACTCCCGAACAGTTTGCCGCCTGGACACAGGCCCTCGCTTTAGCGGCCATGAGAAATGTCGCCAGCCCTCGCAATCTGTCGGATCATCTCCGCAAAGAGGCACTTTTGTCACTGCGTAAGCTGGAAACCGACGAACGGATGTTCTCCACGCTGACGCCTGAAGAGCGGTATCGGATTCTCCGCGATGCGCGTGCACTCGCCAGAGTTCATCGTCACGAGTGGCTCATGAAGGCTCCCGAAGAAAATCAGCAACTGGCCAAACAGCATGAAGCCTGGCTCAAAAAGGTGCTGCCAGGACATGTCTGGGCTGATCCCATTCTCGAAGTCACCGACCACGAGTTATCACTCGGCGTTCCTTTTGGTGAACACAAAAGCGATGGCGATGCCCTGCTGCGCTACAATTCGCTCGAAGGAGATATTTTCTATACTCGCCCCAACGATCCTTCAGCACAGTAACTCACGACTTTAAGCCGCCTGAGATGAGCTGAAGAATCATGTTTCGGCCGCTCATCCATCCACACGTCCGGCAGCGAAACGCGCGAACCTGATCAGGGCGATAACTCCTGCGATGCACAGGATGATTTTCCAACTCCACGACCATCCACTCACAACGGGACTTGAATTCTCTCTGGAAGTTCGACCGTCGTCCGAGGGGCAAGCTTGGAATGGATTTGCAGATACCAGAGCAGTTTCCCATGGCTCGAAGATTCCCTTCCCTGCCTTGCTGATGATCAGAGGCTCATCCTCTTCGGCTGAATAGAACAAAGCCGCCAATTGATATTCATCCGCCAGCCTGAGCCCTTTTTCTCGACCAGCGACCATGAGTGATGTCGCCCAGCCATCTGCCAGAATCGGGTTTTCATGATAGACACTCACCAGCGAGGCTGAGGCTTTCAGTGGCTGCCCAGTCTGTGGTTCAATCAGATGAGAAACCTGATCAGGTGATTTGATATCGGGCCATGTTTGTCGATATGTCCCCGATGTGCTCACACAGCCCTTGAGAGAACGAACAACGGCCAGGCTTTTTGTCGCATCAACGGGCGATTCGACAAAGATCTTAACTCCGGCCTGATTTTGGGTCTGCGAGAATAATCGCTCGCAATCGATCAAATACTCTCCACCTAAGGAGAGCAGGCAAGCCAACACGCCTGCTCTCTGACAACAGCCTCTCATCTTCTCCAGCGCCAGACCTTCGACCAGAGCATTCAAATCGAGCTGGATCTTTGGATGATTTTTTCGAACTTGTGGTGGTTCAGTCGTCACCTCCACAGCCTGCCAATCAATAATGGGAATGACCTCTGAATTCTGTTGACGAGGCTGAGGATTCTTCGAACGGGAAGTGGGCCAGATCGAGCGAAACTTTCGGGCTTCCATGACGCCGGCAACCGTTGGGTCAAAGGCTCCGTCGCTTTGTCTGGCCTGCCGCAACGCTTCCTGCACGAGTCGTGCAAAATCAGGCGAGACAACCTGCCAATCGGTCGCCCTATGGTGATTCCACCGACTGATCTCTGATTGGCTCTGATACAGCGAAAAGATGGATTCCAGCCTCTCCAGTTCCGCCTGTAACTGCTGCTTCAGAGCCAGTCGATCGAAGGCGACGTCATCCCGATACCAGACGTGAACCTTCCACCCCATCCCCATGGCCATTCCGGATAGCTCACAAGAAGCGATAGGCGCCCCTGTCTCTGCTGAAACTGCCATTGGAACCTGAGACGAGTTCCTTTTCGAGTGAAGGGGCTGCACGCCAAGCGTGCTATCTGGAGATGGCTTTGATTCGCGTTTATCAGAAGCCACCCCAACAAGGTGATTCGCATGATCAGGTTCTGACGAACGATAGATCACAGCCAGCGAACACCAGGCCAGCACCACGAGCAGTCTATTCAGAGATGGTCGGCCCATGCGGATCTGCATTTGACCATCCATCGCCCTCTCTGTCTGAAATGGCGTCCCTCTCATGGTCCCACCACATCCCATAGCATCAAGCCACCCGCAATGATCAGGCAGGCCATCGCCAGAAAATCTCCCGGCTGAATCTGGCCACTCCGGGCATTCCGACGCAAATACTCAAGCAAACTTCCTGTCGGGCAGCCAAACCGGCAATATCCCATCGGAATGAACCACGAGATCACCAGACTTCCTATCGCCAATACTGTCGTGATCCAGCCAGCGGCTCTCCACGAATAAGCATCAAATGGTTCCAGATCAACCAGACTGATCGAGAGCACTCCCATCGATCCACACAACGCCACCAGTAGTAAAGCCGGTATCACCAGTTTCAGTACCGTAACCACCCTGGCTGGTAATTTCGGACGCCAGTGTCGATGACCCGCCATCCACTGCTGGAGCACACCATGTGGACAGAGATGCGAGCAATAGACATTCGTCCGAGCCACCAGTGGCAATGCCACAGCAGCCATCGACATGGCAATCAATCCTCCCGCACTATTCCACGGGATCCCACTCTGAGCCCAACCGCTGAACATGGCTAACGACAGGAGTTCGCCGTTCATCACTCCCAGATATCCCAGTACCAAAAGCTGCAATCCCCGTCGGACCCATAGGTTTCCCCGCAGATGGGTTAACCCCACCAGACAAGCCAGAAGGACAACAAGTCCCGTCAACGTTTGTTGCCAGAGTCGCGGCGACGACCAGTTGATGGTTTTGATCAAGCCAAAGATGCCCGTCGCCTGATTTTTCGAGTCAATCGACGGCTGTTTCTGCTGAGCTTCCATCTCTTTTGATAATTCGATCGCAGCAGCCAGCAACCCCCGGGCAATCGTCTGGCTGGTCATTGTGGCACCAGAGACTCCTTCGACACCCCACTCTTCAAAAGTCGTCTCGGCAAGTCCCTTCACCGTCTTGCCCTTAACGAGTTCGGCAAACCAGGCGTCGTCGCGAACATATCCCACATAGGGCTCGTTATCAAAACTGCGACCGACCAGCAGTTGGCCCAGATGTCCATCAGGGAGCAGACTGACCAGCACTTCCGTCGGCCCCTGATAACCAATCAATTGATCGGCTGCTGGTACAGTGCGAAAAATCTGGCCTAACGTTTGGCCATCGGCAGCAAAGACATCCAGAAGCAAAGATGTCTCGGCATGAGGTTCAAATCGTGAAGCTTTTGGAAAGAGCCTCTGCACATCCTCAATTGTCACAGCCAAAGGAAAGCGCGTCGAATCCGCCGGTCTGGCAGCCACCACCTGTTGTGAATTCAGTCGAGCTTCCAACCCCTGGAGGATGGCCAGACATGTTAGAGTTGCCCCAGCCACATGCCGCATGGCTGATTGATCAACGATGTCTTCACTGACTGTCTGAAAGCCCTTCCCATTCCACTGGGCCAGGAATTTTCCATCCCTGACAATCAGCTCAACATGGTCACGAGTATCTCGACTGTCTGCGATCTCAGCCCACGCCACCTTGCCTTCGACATCCCAGCCCACCAATACGTTGGTTGGCCCGGAAAACCCCAGATAACGATCACTGGCCGGTGTGGTCTGTGTGACGAATCCCACAGGCTCAGATTGTGCACCCAGCACGACAAAATCGACAAGCTGGTCGAACTTCGGGGAATTGCTGCCGGGCAATCCACCGTCCGAAATCTCTTCGGCCTTTCCCCGCGGTACCAACCTCTGTGCTTCCGGCCAGAACTTCTGCACTACTGGCAGATATCGTGCGGTAAGGTCCTTCGCTTGCGCCCGAGATTTGATCTGCTCAGCCTGCCAGCGAATCATGAGGATCAGCAGCACCAGCAGCAGAACCCGGCCTGTATGGATGACTGTATTCCAAAAGAATCGACCGGGCCCTCTCATTGGTTTTGAAAGAGCTTCCCGGTCGACAATCGGCAGCAGGTCGTGGCGAACGCCACTCATGGGGCAGGAGTCTTGACGGGCGGAACGATCTTCACCAGTTGAAGTGCATCGGCATGCACAACCCCTCCAGCATTCTCAGTTCCAATCTCGACGAAGACTTCCTCACCTTTCTTGACCTCGAAGCGACCAAGCTCATGCGAGCCATCTTTCCCGGCGGGAGCTTTGGTCATATCAACCAACACCTGCTTGGTCGAATTGCCAATCTGGATGGTGACCGGAACAGCCTTGCCCCGATTTTCATGAGCCCCATAAATCAGCCGGAAGGAAATCAGCCCTTCTTCAGCCGTCTTCCAGGAATACTTCACCTTGGCACCGGAATTGGCAGAAGCGTACAGGTACTCATAGCCCACGTATCCATTGAGACCACTGCCACTCGTCCAGTTGCCAGAGACCTTGGCATCACGGTTATCAATCACCACACCTTCCATCCGGGCTGGATCGAGTCCCGGTGGGCCGGGTAATGACATCGCATCTGCTGGAATCACCACATCGCTCGAAAGCGATTGCCGGCGGGCTTTGCCGGGCAATTGGAGCAGTTTGTCCATCTCCTTCCAGTAGCTTTCATAAACATCACGTGGCTGACAGTCATGTAAAGCACACAGATAGGCCGCCTTGCCGACAACTTCGCCCATCATGCCGCAGGTTTTCATGACGCGGGTTGTCCCTAAGGCTTCATGGGTAACACTGATATTCCGCCCTGCCATAAAGAGGTTGTTGATATCCTTCGAATAGAAGCAGCGATAGGGAACGGGATAACCGTAAGCCCGATCGATCCGCTGATCATGCACTGCAATTGAAATGAAAGGATTGTCGACAAACTTCTCGGCAAACTGTTTCTTGGGATAGTGCAGATCGATGCTCCAGGTACTCGGCACGCAGCCATCCGGGAACTCTCGCTTACTGACAATATCCTCCTGAGTCAGCACCACATCACCTGTTAACCGGCGCGATTCTCGCGGCCCGCCGATAAATGCCACCCAGGTCAGAATGGCGTTTCGATGCTTCTCAGCTCCATCGCCATTCTTCATGGCATTAAACGCACCAAAGACGGCTCGCAGGTTCCAGTCGCGAATCCCTTCAGCATCCTGCAGAGGATCTTTGTCGTAACCACTTTCCCAGAACCACTGGCCGTGATGATCCACAGGGTAAGGAAAATCCTTCATGGTCAGTGGCAACGCCCACGGAGTCTCCGGGAATGTCGTAGGTGAACGGACTTCATCCCATGTCCACATATTGCTCATGCCCATGCGGCCCTTGTCGGTCATCTCCCAGGCGGCATCCGCTTGAGCCCCAATGGTTCCATGACCTGTCGCATCGACAAAGAGCTTACCCCAGAACTCAAATTGCTCGCCGGTCTTGACATTAAACGCCTTGACGGCGTCAATCCGTGCTGGCTGAGATTTTTTGACCCCGTTGGCAAACGTGTGGAGAAAAAGATCGATCTTGTCTTCAGCACTGACAATTCGTTCTTTCTTGGCGTCTTCGAATTCGTCTGCTGTGCCGGGCGATTTCTTCGCGTGATCGCAGAACTCTTCGACGATTTCGCCCACTCGGGGATATTTGCCGCGGCGAATCAGGCCCATCGACCAGACACGAACTTCACTCGAACCATTTCCGCCCAACACACCACGGTCCTGGATCAGAGCCACTTTACAACCCATCCGAGCTGCCGAGAGTGCTGCACCGACCCCGGCATAACCGCCACCCACAACGACAAGGTCGTAACCCTTCTTAATCGTTGGAGTTTCACTGAGTCCTAAACCTTTGGCGCGATAGGCTGCTAATTCTTTTGCGGCTATCGGTGGAACCTGAGAGGACTTCGTCAATACGATCGCATCGCAGCGACCGTCAAAACCTGTCAAATCATGCAGCGCCAATCGATGCTCGCCGGGTTTGAGTTCGACATCCCCACCAGGTTGCCAGAACCAGTTTGCTGATTCTGTTCCAAACTCAGTGGCCAGAGGTTGGCCATTAATCAGTAATTGAAACCGGCCCGGTTTGCCTGGGGCTTTCCAGCGAGCCACCCAGTCTTTAGTCCGCACATAGACACGGTATTTCCCACCCTCAGTCACTTTGAAAGTGGTTGTGGCATCTGCGACAGGATTTCCCAGCCCATGTGCCAACAGATAGGGTGATCCCATCTCTGTAATGAACTGAGTATCGAGCGACCACCCGCCCGGCTCGCGAAAACTTTCTGCTTCGACGAACACAGTCTCTTCAGCAGCCCAGGCCAGGGAACTGGTCGCACAGATTGTGACCAGCAACAGGAGTCTTAAGGGGCGAATCATGAACAACCCTCTCAAATCAACGAGCAAGAATATCTTGTTGTATCATGCGGGTTTTTGGCCATTTTGCAACGATTGACGACCAACGATCCTCAGAAACCGGGCTCTTTCAGGCATCGCTTATGGACTGTCGGAAAGTCCAACTTCTGGACGGGTCTTCTTCGGTCACTATGACAGCCAAGGGCAGCATGTGCGTGCGATCTGTTCCCACGCCATCAAAAGTTGACTGGCAAGCCTGGGATGGCTGAAGATCAAAACTCATCACAAGAGCGTGATTTTGTCGGACGGCTGATCGAAATGGATCGTCGGCACTAATCCACTCACATCAGCGGGGCTGGTACCGAGTTACTAGTACAGTCGTAGCACTGGTCAGATGGTGATGTTTCATAACATCAGGAATTGCCGCACAGCACGGCATCGACCAAGAAAAGCGGGTGAAGGGAATCGAACCCTCACCTAAAGCTTGGGAAGCTTTCATTCTACCATTGAACTACACCCGCGTGGCTATAAGGCTACATCAGCCAATGAGCACAGGTCAAGCATATCGAAAGCGACTCGCCCGAGAACAGGATCAACTCGAGACAAAAGAAAACTCACGAGACGAGATCATCGGCTGGGCAACAGATTTTCGGACGCATTCGCTTTCAACCGCCGGTAATCAATCTCGATGGTCTTATCGACCCCGTAAAGCGTTAACTTCTGCTGATCGACGTGATGGAATGACGTAATCAGTCGATCATTTTCCGAACTCCCGCCGTTTCGATCCGGCAAGAATATCCCGAACTTCAGACGGATATTGTCTTTAACAGCCAGCGTTGCCCCAGTTCTCGCATCCAGAACTTCCACCAGCAGCCATTCCAGGTTTCCATCATCCCGGTCACGAACTCGACTCGCCAGGACGAGCAGATCGTCTGGCATTTCGGGAGGGTTAAGCACAGATCGATTGGGAACAGCTCTCACCCACAGGCTCTCCCCGGTCTGTCGATCAATCGCCATGAGATCGTCTCTCAGCCCAATGGCAGGAATATAGCCATCGTTCATCTGATTGTTGTGGTGCAGCGAAGTCACCACGATCATGCTGCGGCCAAAATTGACGTAATATCGTTCTCGATCCACAAATCCGCGGATCTGCACAATCCCTTCAAACTCGCCTTTGCTTAAAGGAATTGTGGTTTTCAGCACAGGGCCGCGAACGTCGTAGATTTTGAGTTCTTTCTGGGCGTTGATCAAAGCGATTTCGTGATCACCGATCCGATTGAACAGCACACGTTCGCCGGCTGGCTCGTTAATCTGAATCTGTTGACCGATCGGATCCCACAATCTCAACCATGTCCCCTGCTCTCTGGTACTGACCACACAAAACAGTTTGCGTCCAAAGAGAAACGAAGGCTGCCTCAACTCCTGTTCAATACGCCCAGTCTCCAGCTTCTGGCCTGTGGAAGTCTCCAGGAGCGTATAACTAAGTCGATCCGTCCCACGTACGACGAGCACTCGATCATCGCCAAAAATCCCGCTGCTCAAGTCGGCTTGCAGGCCACTTAGAGGCTCCAGATCGTCTCGACGCCACGTTACTAGACCTGTTGCCGGATCGATCATATACAGACGCTGCTGGCTTTGAATTGTCAAAAATGAGGCACCCGCCGGTCCATAAGCCGGGGTGACACTCTGCCCTTTTCGATCAGGCAGGCGGCATTTCCACACCAGCCCGTCATCACCCTGCTGCAGCAAAGACAAGAGCGAAATTCCCCCCGGCCAAGCCATAGTCGCCGTGTGACCATAAAACGCCTGACTTCCAGCCGAAGGTGCGCTATAACGCCCTTCGATCGTTGTCCAGCGGGAGTTTCCACCAGTCGATTTATCAAACAGCATCAGCCGCGATGCCTGTTCATCACCGGTCACCAATGAATCCACAGGAAATCCGGCGGGAGGAAATGAGCGCCGGCGATTTTCCAGATACGGGCTCTTCAGCACCTCATATTGAGGCGAGTTCACACTGGCAGGGAGCCCGTTCCATTCCAGTTGAGCACTCCCCAGCCCCTGTCCGTTTCGTACGGAGATTCGTACTTCCTGAACGTCCTGATCACTCGCGTCTTTGATCGATTTTTTTGCTGGCAAAGTGATATTTTTCAGCGGCATGCGCGATGAATCGCCAGTCTGCGAAAACTGCCTTTCAATTTGCCTCGCACTCGCGGGATACCCCGCCAATTCGTACAGACTTGATAAGTGACGAGCATTGACTGCTGTCGCGCTCTGAGTGAACTCGGCTTTCAAAAGACATTCCGCAGCATGCAAATCTCCCTGAATGATCAGTCGATCTGCCAATTGAGCCACAACCTTGGCCCGTTCGCCATGATCTCCGGCAATCGCCAGCCATCTTCGGGAAAAATCGATCGAAGCGGCATCAGTGGCCTTTTGTGCCCAGCGATCGAGACATTCCGACAGCATGGCCTTTAGTGCCGGGCTTTTCAAAGTTGTTCGGGATTCACCAGTTCCCGAAATGACTTCTGCCAATCGCTGTAACCAGGCTGTGGCAGAGACCTGCAGGACATTCTCGCCCGGGGCCAATGTCAGTGCCTCCTCCGGAAGGTTCATGAGAATATCGAGAGCCTGTTCGAGCGTCTGTCGGTCTCCTTCATCGAGGCTGATTTTGGAAAGCCACGCCACGTCATGCAGTCGATCACTGGGCGACAATGCCAGCGGACGCAGCAAAGCCAGAATCTCTTTGGAGCTCCGCTTGCCTTCGTACAACTGCTGGCTCAACGTGCTTCTTAACAGTCTTTGAGCACGCTCGCGACTGGCGGTCGAGAGTGAACCCCGCAAGGCCAGCATGACAGCCGCCTCCACTCGATCTGCCCGGCCCAGGACGGCCTCCAGTTCCGCACGTTCGAGGTCTCTTTCTGCATTGTTACTGACAGCCTCTTGCGACTCTCGGTCTAAAGCCGAAAGCCTGGCCTGTGCCTGTGGGAAAGCTTTCACCTCTTTCAGACCAATGGATAAAACCAGATCTCCTGCAGGAATCAGATTCCCCAGGCCAGAATCATCTTCTTGCAGATTGTGAGTGCGATAAACCCCTGTCCCAATTTCAAATGTGCCAAACCGCCCGTCATCCAGCGGCAAGACATATCGATCTCCCAGGAGAATTCCAGTGCCGCTGGGTAAACCCGTATTTATTTTCCAGAGTTCGCTGCCATCATTCAGACTGAGACCGCGAGTCTGCTGCCTGCCAACCACCAGCACAACCTGACCATCGATGGCCCCGATGTACTCCGCATCCATCCGGTGTTTGGCCCATAAAACTTCACCACTCTCAAGTTGGAAACAGCGGATAAAATCCGATGTGTCCGGGAGGCAGACCACTCGATCGCCGGAAATCAGGGGGCCATCCAGCATGCCCCTGGCACCACGGCGGTGGCTGGCCGAATTCCCGAAGCGACCGTTCACTTCGGCATTCGCTTCGTATTCCCTCGCGTGCCACAGCAGTTGATGCGTCGCCAGATCGAAAGCGACAATCACTCCCGTTCGAGTGGGGCAAACAGCAATCCCCCGACTGACCGCAGGCAGGCACGCCTGAAAAAAACGATCTCGCTCTTCGCTCACGAGTTGATCAGCAAATGCCAGTGGCTGCTTCCAGAGCCTTCGCCCCGTCACGGGAT